>JBKOVW010000120.1:0-13908 GCA_046724095.1 Actinomycetota bacterium
AACGCCTGGGCGCTGTGCGCGCCGAAGTTCCTGGTGGAGGAATACCGCGCGGCCCAGGGCTACCGCTAGACTGAGAACCCCCGGAAAGCTTTGAAGGCAGCTTGGCGACCGGGTTATCAAACGCCTAAAGAGCCCGCGCGCCCGCCGGAGGTGCGGTTCTCTCTAGGCAAGCGGAACGGAGCAGGAATGCACGACGCGCGCACACGACTCGAAGCCATTCTCCGCGAGCGCATCGCCGTGCTCGACGGGTCGTGGGGCGTCCTGATCCAGCGCCAGGTGCGTGGCGAGGAGGCCTACCGAGGCGAGCGGTTCAAGGACCATCCGCGCGACGTCGCCGGCGATCCCGACCTGCTCAACCTGACGAGGCCGGAGGTCGTCCTCGACATCCACCGGCAGTACTTCGCCGCCGGCGCGGACATCGCAACGACCAACACCTTCACCGCCACGTCGATCGGGCAGGCCGACTACGGCCTCGAGGCGCACGTTCGCGAGATGAATCTCGAGGGCGCGCGGCTCGCGCGACAGGCCGCGGACGAGGTCGGCGGCTTCGTTGCCGGCTCGGTCGGGCCGCTGAACGTCACGCTGTCGCTGTCGCCGCGGGTGGACGATCCGGCCTTTCGCACGCACACGTTCGAGCAGGTGCGCGAGGCATACGCAGAGCAGATCCGCGCCCTGGTCGAGGGCGGAGCGGACTTCCTGCTGATCGAGACGATCTTCGACACGCTCAACGCGAAGGCCGCGATCGCGGCCGCGAAGGACGAGGCGCCCGAGCTGCCGCCGTGGATCTCGTTCACCGCGATCGACAGGAGTGGCCGCAACCTGTCCGGCCAGACGGTCGAGGCGTTCTGGTTGTCGGTCGAGCACGCGGACCCGTTCATCGTCGGCGTCAACTGCTCGCTCGGCGCGCGCGAGATGCGGCCGTTCGTGGAGGAGCTCTCGCGCATTGCTCCGACGTGGGTCGCGTGCCACCCGAACGCCGGCCTCCCGAACGAGATGGGCACGCACGACGAGCTGCCGCGCGACACGAGCCGCTACCTGCGCGAGTTCGCGCAGGACGGGCTCGTCAACGTCGTCGGCGGCTGCTGCGGCACCACGCCAGAACACGTCAAGGCCATCACGGACCTGACTCAGGGACTGTCCCCGAGACGCGTCCCATCGGGCGAGTCCGTCACGCGGTTGAGCGGCCTCGAGCCGTTCCGGATCTTCGAGGACTCCACGTTCGTGATGGTCGGCGAGCGCACGAACGTCACCGGCTCGGCGCGCTTCCGCCGGCTGATCGAGGGCGATGACTTCCAGGAAGCCGTCGAGGTCGCGCTGGAGCAGGTGCGCGGCGGCGCGAACATCCTCGACGTCAACATGGACGCCGACCTGCTCGACTCCGAGCAGGCGATGACGACCTTTCTGAACCTGCTGGCGACCGAGCCGGAGGTCGCGCGCATCCCGGTCATGGTCGACAGCTCCCGCTGGTCGGTCCTGGAAGGCGGCCTGAAGTGTCTGCAGGGCAAGGGCGTCGTCAACTCGATCTCGCTGAAGGAAGGGGAGGAGGCGTTCCTCGAGCAGGCGCGCCGCATCAGGCGCTACGGGGCCGCTGTGGTGGTCATGGCGTTCGACGAAAAGGGACAGGCCGACACGACCGAGCGCAAGGTGGAGATCTGCGAGCGGGCTTACGGGCTGCTGACGCAGGACGGCTGGGCGCCGGAGGACATCATCTTCGACCCGAACGTCCTCGCCGTCGCAACGGGCATCGAGGAGCACGCCGAGTTCGCGAAGTCGTTCATCGAGGCGACGCGCATCATCAAGGAGCGCTGCCCCGGCGCGCGCGTCTCGGGCGGCATCTCCAACCTCAGCTTCGCCTTCCGCGGCAACGACGCCGTGCGCGAAGCGATGCACGCCGCCTTCCTGTACCACGCGATCGCCGCAGGGCTCGACATGGGCATCGTCAACGCCGGCCAGCTCGCCGTGTACGAGGACATCGAGCCGGAGCTGCTGGAGCGCGTCGAAGATGTCATCTTCAACCGCCGTGCCGACGCAACCGAGCGCCTCGTCGAGTACGCGTCGCGCGTCGCCGGCGAGGGGACCAAGCGCGAGCGCGACCTGTCGTGGCGCGAAGCGCCGGTCGAGGAGCGCCTCTCGCACGCCCTCGTGCACGGCATCGTCGACTTCATCGAGGACGACACCGAGGAGGCGCGCCAGAAGTATCCGCGCCCGCTCGAGGTGATCGAGGGCCCGTTGATGAACGGCATGTCGATTGTGGGCGACCTCTTCGGCTCGGGCAAGATGTTCCTGCCGCAGGTCGTGAAGAGCGCGCGCGCGATGAAGCGCGCCGTCGCCTACCTCGAGCCGTACATGGAGGCGGAGAAGGCCGCGGGTGACGGGCGCCCCCGGGCGCAGGGCAAGGTCGTGCTCGCCACGGTCAAGGGGGACGTACACGACATCGGCAAGAACATCGTCGGCGTGGTGCTCGGCTGCAACAACTACGAGGTGATCGACCTCGGCGTGATGGTGCCTGCCGACCAGATCCTCGACACCGCCGTCGAAGAGGTCTGCGATGTCGTCGGGCTCTCCGGGCTGATCACGCCTTCGCTCGACGAGATGGTCAACGTCGCCAAGGAGATGGAACGGCGTGGACTCGACCTGCCGCTGTTGATCGGCGGCGCTACGACGTCGAAGCAGCACACGGCCGTCCGCATCGCGCCGGAGTACTCGGAGCCGACGCTGCACGTGCTCGACGCGTCACGTGTCGTTGGCGTCGTCTCGAGCCTGCTCGAGCCGCGCCGCAAGCAGGAGCTCGCGGAAGAGAACCGGGAGCTGCAGGAGCGCCTCCGCGAACAGTACGCCGAGAAGGAGCGCAAGCCGTTGCTGCCGCTCGAGGACGCGCGGGCCAACAAGGAACGCGTGCCGTTCGACGACCTGAAGGAGCCGCCCTCGCTCGGCGCAAAGGTGGTCGAGCCCCAGCTGGCCACGCTCGTCCAGTACATCGACTGGCAGTTCTTCTTCCACGCATGGGAGCTCAAGGGGAAGTTTCCCGCGATCCTCGAGCAACCTGCGGCGCGGGAGCTCTACGAGGACGCCCAGGAGCTGCTCGGGCGCATCGTCGAGGACGGGCTGCTGCAGGCGCGCGGCGTCTACGGCTGGTGGCCTGCGCGCGCCGAGGGGGACGACGTCGTCGTCGACGGCACGCGCTTCGCGTTCCTGCGCCAGCAGTCCGCCTACGGCGACTCGCGCCCGAACCGGTCTCTGGCCGACTACGTCAGCCCCGACGGCGACCACGTCGGTGCATTCGCCGTCGCGATCCACGGCGCCGACGAGCTCGCGGCGCGCTACGAGGCCGAGCACGACGACTACCGCGCGATCATGGTCAAGGCGCTCGCCGACCGGCTCGCCGAGGCGTTCGCCGAGTATCTGCACGAGGTCGTGCGCCGGGCGTGGTACGAGCCGGAGGAGCAGCTCACGAGCGAGGAGCTCGTGGCCGAGAAGTTCCGCGGGATCCGGCCGGCGTTCGGCTATCCCGCCTGCCCGGACCACTCCGAGAAGCGCAAGCTCTTCGACCTGCTCGGCGCCGAGGAGGCGGCCGGCATGTCGCTGACCGAGTCATTCGCGATGACCCCCGCCGCGGCCGTCAGCGGCATCTATCTCGCCCACCCGCTCGCGCGGTACTTTTCGGTGGGGCGGCTCGCGCGCGACCAGGTCGAGGACTATGCGGCGCGCAAGGGCATAGCAGTCGACGAGGCAGAGCGCTGGCTCGGGCCGAATCTCGGCTATGTGCCCCTTCCGAGGGAGGAGGTCGCCCGGCGCTGAAGCCGATTCAAACCTCGTGGCCCGCCGCCCCGGTCTGCTCCTCGTCGCGCTCGTAGCGCTCGGCGCCGCGTCCGCCGCGTTCGCGAGCGACCCGCGCGATCCGCAGCATCGGTTCAACCCCGCCGACCAGGCGTGGGCGCACAGAATCATCCTCGGCCACGACGATCTCGGCCCCGGCGACTGGCGCGTCACGCAGCTCGACAGCCAGGGCGACGCCGACGCGCCCTCGTACTGCAAGAACCCGAACTTCTCGGATCTCGTCCTCACCGGGGAGGCCAAGAACCCGGACTTCAGCCGGGAGGACAGCTTCGAGGACTCCGACGGCGAGGTGTGGGCGAATGAGCACGACGCAATCACTGCCTTCAACCGCCTCAAGGCCTATCCGTTCGACCGCTGCTTCAGGGTCGCCATGCAGCAGGAGTTCACGAACGGCTCGGGCATCAAGTTCACGGTTCTCTCGAGCGGCCCCCTGAAGATCGCGAAGCTGGCTCCCCGGCAGCTGACGTACGGCCTCGAGTTCCGCATGACCGTCGGCGCGAGGAAGATCGACGGCCGCATCGACATCTACGCGTTCTCGCGCGGCCGCGCCGACGGCAGCGTCATGGTGGCCTCGCTCGGCGCGCCGGCGCGCCCGATCCCGCTCTCGCTCGAGCGCAAGCTGGCCACGCTCGTCGCCCAGGGCCTGAAGCGGTAGGCGGCGGAACCGGCCGCAAGGTCGGCTATCCTCGGGGTCGGCCGGCGCCCTCGAAACGGGCGCTGTCCTGTTTCAGGCCCGAATGAAGACCACGCTCAAGAGAGGCATGGGGCGCGGCGCCGAGCTGAACGGCAACGGCCGCGCCGTCTATCCGCCGTCCGCGCCGACGCCGATGAGCCGGTACCGGCAGCCCGGCCCGCCGAAGCGCGGCGCATGGCACCTCGTCGGGGCGATCTTCCTCTGGACGGTGCTTGTCGCGATCATCATCGGCGCCGCGGCCGGCGGGGCTGCCTACCTGAAGGGCCATCAGTTCGTCGAGGCGATCAGCCCGAAGACGAAGGCCGACATCGCCGCTGCGAAACGGCTCGACCTCGCCGACCCGAGTCAGCCCACGATCGCGCTCGTGATCGGCACCGACCGCCGCAAGGGGTTCCAGGCCGAGCTGACGGGCCGCTCCGACACGCTGATCCTCGTCCGCGCCGACCCGATCAACAAGTCGCTCTCGCTGCTGTCGTTCCCGCGTGACCTGCTCGTCACGGTGAAGTGCCCCGGTCACGCCGACGTCCAGGAGCGCATCAACTACGCGTTCTCCGAGTGCGGCGCGTCCGGCAGCGTGGAAACGGTCCGGGCGCTCACGGGCCTGCCCATCAACTACTTCGTCACGGTCAACTTCCGCGGCTTCATGGACCTCGTCAACAACCTCGGCGGGGTCTGGGTCGACATCGACCATCGCTACCTGTGCGACCCGTCGAACTGCCCCGGCGTGTCGAAGATCGACCTCTGGCCCGGCTACCAGCGCCTGAACGCGACGAACGCGCTCGCCTATGTGCGCTACCGGCACTTCGACTCGGACATCTACCGCAATGCGCGCCAGCAGTTGTTCCTCAAGGCGCTGAAGCAGCAGATCTCCTCTCAGCTCGGGATCGACACGGTGCTGTCGATCGCGAACGCGATCGAGCACAACGTCGTCGTCGGCCGCGGCGGCAACAAGCAGCTCGACGTCAGCACGCTGAAGGACTACCTCTTCTTCGCGCACGGCCTGCCGTCCGGCCACGTGTTCCAGTCGCGCATCAACGGCCTGACCGGCTACGCCGAGCTGACGACCGACCCGTCGAACATCGCGGGAGCGGTGCGCGACTTCGTCAACCCCGACGTCAAGGCGCCCGAGAAGGCGCGCGACGTCGCGTTCGGGATCAAGCATCGGACGAAGGCGCTGCGCCCGCAGCAGGTCTCGACGACCGTGCTGAACGGGAACGGCATCACCGGGTCGGCCGCGAATGCGGCCTACGAGCTCGCGCAGCGCGGCTACAAGATCCTGACGCCGCCGAGCGGGCAGCCGCAGAACGCGCCGCGCTTCAACTACTTCCGCACGACCGTCTACTACGACGCCACGCAGCCTCGCGCGAAGACTGCCGCGACCCAGCTCGGCAACCTGTTCGGCGACGCCGACGTGAAGCCGCTTCCGCCGGTCATGACGACGCTGGCGAACGGCGCGCTGGCGACCGTCGTCGTGGGGCAGAACTTCCACGGCTCGCTCGCGCCGGTGCCGGTCGACCAGACGCCGAAGAAGGAACCTCCGCAGGTCACGCTCAACCCGTCGCTGACGCGGTCGCAGCTCGTGAGCCTGCGCCGGCACGTCCCCTTCCAGCTCGAGGTGCCGCGCTACGTCGCCAACTTCTCGAAGCTCGAGTTCGACGCGCCGATCCGCGCCTACAGCATCAAGAAGGGGTACAAGGCGGTGCGCGTGACATTCGCCACCGGGCTCAACGAGTACTGGGGCGTCGAGGAGACGAATTGGGACGAGGCGCCCGCGCTCGCGGACGCGAGCTTCACGCAGCGGATCCACAAGCGGACGTTCTCGCTCTACTACTCCGGGCCGCACCTGCACATGGTCGTGCTGCGCGAGAACGGTGCGACCTACTGGGTCGTCAACACGATCCTCGACTCGCTGTCGAACGAGACGATGCTGGCCATCGCGCGCGGTCTGCAGCCGTTGCCCAAGTAGGCTTCCCGGCCATGGCGGAATCGCGGACGATCGGCGTCTTCGGCGCGGGCTGGGTCGGTCTCGTCACCGGCGGCTGCTTCGCGGAGCTCGGCCACGAGGTGATCGTGCGCGATGTCGTGCCGGACCGCATCGCCGCGCTGCAGGCCGGCCGGATGCCGTTCCACGAGCCCGACCTGCCGGACGTTCTCGCGCGAAACCGAGAGCGGATCAGGTACACGCTCGACGCCTCCGATCTGGCGGAGGCAGACGCCCTGTTCGTCTGCGTGCAGACCCCGCCGACGTACTCCGGCGATGCCGACCTGTCGTTCGTGTGGTCGGCGCTGGACGATCTTCCGCGCGGCGACCGCCGCCAGGTGCTCGTGATGAAGTCGACCGTGCCGGTCGGCACGGGCGAGAAGGTTCGCGCGGCGCTCGAGGCCCGCGGTCTCACGAACGTCGGCTACGTCTCGAACCCGGAGTTCCTCGCGGAGGGGCACGCCGTCCGTGACTTCCTCAATCCCGACCGGATCGTGATCGGCGCATACGCCGAGGAGGACGCGGCCACGGTGGAGACGCTGTACGGGGGCATCGAGGCGCCGGTCGTGCGCACGGACGTCGCCTCGGCGGAGATGATCAAGCTCGCCGCGAACGCCTTCCTGATGACGCGGATCTCCTTCATCAACGAGATCGCCAACGTGTGCGAGGCCGTCGGCGCGGACGTGGTCGAGGTCGCGGAAGGGGTCGGTCTCGATCATCGTCTCGGGCCGCACTTCCTGCGCGCAGGGATCGGATACGGGGGCTCATGTTTTCCGAAAGATTCCCTCGCGCTGAAACAGCTCGCGTCGAACTCCGGCTATCACTTCCAGCTGCTCGCTGCGGTGATCGACGTCAACGAGCTGCAGAAGCGGCGCGTGATCCAGAAGCTGCAGAAGCACCTCGGCCGGCTGCGCGGGAAGAAGGTGGCGCTGCTCGGGCTCGCGTTCAAGGCGGGCACCGACGACATGCGCGAGGCGCCGTCGCTGGTCCTGGCGTCGCGGCTGCTGGCGGAGGGCGCGGAGGTGCGCGCGTGGGACCCCGTTGCACGCCCTGGCGAGCTGATGAAAGGCGTCGCGCTCTGCGACAGCGTCCTCGAGGCCGTCTCGGGCGCCGACGCCGCGGTGATCGTCACCGAGTGGGACGAGCTGCGCGGCCTGGCCTCCGCGGAGGTGCGTGACGCGATGGCGCGGCCGCTGATCATCGACGGCCGCAACCTGCTCGATCCCAGGGAGACACGGCGAGCAGGCTTTGCGTACGACGGAATCGGCCGTCAGAGCTTCGCATTCGAGTCGCTGCCCGAGGCTCCCGAGCCCGGCGAGCGAGTCTCCGGCTAGTGGAGGCGATCATCCTGGCGGGCGGGCAGGCGACGCGCCTCGGCGACGCGGCGCGCGGCCAGCCGAAGGCGCTCGTGCCGATCGCAGGCCATCCGCTCGCCGAGTATCAGGTGTCCCAGCTAGTGCGCGCGGGCGTCGACCGGGTGATCGTGAGCTGCGCTGCCGGCCAGGCGGGGCTGTTCGAGGCGAAGCTCTCCGGGCTCGGCGCCGAGATCGTCGCGGTCCCGGAGCCGGAGCCGCTCGGACGCGGGGGAGGGCTGCGCCTCGCCGCGCAGGCGCGTGACGAGACGGGGCCGGTCTACGCGTTCAACGGGGACGAGCTGCACGACGTCGACCTACGGGCGTTCCTCGATGTCCACGAAGAGCACGACGCCGCCGCGACGATCGTCGTTGCGCCGCTGCAATCACAGTTCGGCGTCGTCGACCTCGACGAGGGGGATCGCGTGACCGGCTTCCGCGAGGCGCCCCGGCTGCCGCACTGGGTGAACGCCGGCGTGTATGTACTCGACGACGAAGCGCTCGAGCGCCTGCCCGAGCGGGGCGACCACGAGCAGTCGACGTTCCCTGACCTGGCCGACGAGGGCAAGCTGTACGGGTTTCGCCACGAGGGCCTCTGGATCACCGTGAACACCCCGAAGGACCTCCAGCGCGCGGAGGAGCACTATGCCGCGCATCCCGAGCTCAGGCCGACGCTCGCCCGAAATCGCTAGAGCGTAGAGTCGCCCGGTGAGTGTCGACTCGCCCAATCTCGGGGGCCTCGACGCCTGGGCGTTCGAGCCGCGCAAGGTCGAGAAGCCGTGGGGCTACGAGCTGATCTGGGCCGAGGCGGAGCAATACGTCGGCAAGGTCCTGTTCGTGAAGGCAGGTGAGTCGCTCAGCCTGCAGTTCCACCGCGTGAAAGACGAGTCGTGGCTCGTCCGCGAGGGCCGGGCCAAGCTCGAGCTCGGTTCGGCCGGAGACGCCGTGCTGAAGGAGGAGGTGATCGGAGTCGGCGCCAGCTTCCGGTTCCGGCCCGGCACCGTCCACCGCGTCACCGCACTGGAGGACACGACGATCCTCGAGGTCTCCACGAACGAGCTCGACGACGTCGTCCGGCTCGAGGATCGCTACGGCCGGGAGGGCACGTCGACACCTTGACGCGCGACCGCGTGCTCGCGTGGGACGGCTGCGTCAACGTTCGGGATCTCGGGGGCCTGCCGCTCGCCTGCGGTGGCGAGACGCGGTTCGGTGTGCTCGTCCGCGCCGACTCGATCCGCGGGCTGACCGAACGCGGTTGGCAGGCGCTGCTGGAATACGGGGTCCGCTCTGCGATCGACCTGCGTGCCGACGACGAGCTGGCGGCGGATCCACCGGGTAAGGCGCCGATCCCGGTCGCGCATCTGCCGCTTGCGCCATCGAACCTCGATTGGTCCTCGGTTCGCTTCGGTTACGTCGGATTGCTCGAGAGCTACCGCCCGCAGTTCGCGCGCGTCGCGAGCGCGATCGCACGGTCGGACGAGGCGGTCGTCGTTCACTGCCAGGGCGGTCGCGATCGCACCGGTGTCCTCGTCGCGCTTCTGCTCAGGCTGGCAGGCGTCGAGCTCGACGCGATCGTCGCCGACCACGTTCGCAGCGAGGAGAGCTGGGCGCCGTACCTCGAGGCCTGGTATGCCGCGGCCGAGACAGAGGAGGAGCTTGCGCGTCGCCGCCGCGTCACGGCACCGGCCGGCCGCGCGATGGCCGAGGTCTTGGAGCACGTCGACGCGACGTTCGGTGGGGCGTCGTCCTATCTGACCGGCGGCGGAGCTTCCGGCCAAGACCTTGACAGGATTGTGTTAAGGTTGCGCGGATGAGGGTTGGAGAAGCCGCACGGCACAGCGGCTGGTCGCCGCGGATGCTGCGCTACCTGGAGCGCGCGGGGCTCGTCGTCCCACGCCGCACGTCATCCGGCTACCGGGCCTATGGCCTCCTCGAGCTCAACCAGCTCCGCTCGCTCGCGAGGCTCCGTCAGCACTTCAAGGTGGAGCTCACCGACATCGCGTTTGCGGCGCGGCTGCGGCGCGAGCCCGATCTGCGCGCCGCGGTCGACACGTGGCTCGCGGGCACCGAGCTCACCGCCCTCGACTGGGAGCAACGAAAGCACGAGCGCCTGCTCGTCGCCTGACCGAAAGGAACGGATGGCTACGACCAAACGGCATGACGTGAAGGACCTCTCGCTCGCCCCTGAGGGCGTGCGGCGGATCGAGTGGGCCGACCGGCAGATGCCGGTGCTCGCCGCGATCCGCGACCGCTTCGACCGGGAGCAGCCGCTCTCGGGCTACCGCATCTCCGCCTGCCTGCATGTCACGACCGAGACGGCGAACCTCGCGCGCACGCTGAAGGCCGGCGGCGCCGACGTCGTGCTCTGCGCGTCGAACCCGCTCTCCACGCAGGACGATGTCGCAGCCGCGCTCGTCGACGAGTACGACATCTCCGTGTTTGCGATCAAGGGCGAGGACAACGACACGTACTACTCACACATCGAGGCTGCCGTCGACCACAAGCCGCAGCTGACGATGGACGACGGCGCCGACGTGATCGGCGTGCTGCACTCCGCGCGCCGCGAGCAGCTCGGCGACATCATCGCCGGCACCGAGGAGACGACGACGGGCGTCATCCGCCTGAAGGCGCTCGAGCGCGACGGCGCGCTCGGCTTCCCCGTGATCGCCGTGAACGACGCGCAGACGAAGCACCTGTTCGACAACCGCTACGGCACGGGGCAGTCGACGATCGACGGGATCATCCGCGCCACGAACGTGCTCCTCGCCGGCAAGCGCTTCGTCGTCTCCGGCTACGGCTGGGTCGGCCGCGGCGTCGCGTCACGCGCACGCGGCATGGGCTCGCACGTGATCGTCACCGAGACCGATCCGATGCGCGCGCTCGAGGCCACGATGGACGGCTACGAGGTCCTGCCGATGGAGAAGGCTGCCGCAGTCGGCGACATCTTCTGCACGGCGACCGGTGACAAGTCCGTCATCCGCAAGGAGCACATCCAGCGGATGAAGGACGGTGCGATCCTCGCGAACACCGGTCATTTCAACGTCGAGATCGACATCCCCGGGCTGAAGTCGCTGTCGTCCGACACGCGCGAGGCGCGGGCGTTCGTCGAGGAGTTCACCCTCGACGGCGGGACCCGCATCTATCTCGTCGCCGACGGCCGGCTGGTGAACCTCGCCGCGGCGGAGGGCCATCCCGCGCTCGTGATGGACATGTCCTTCGCGAACCAGGCCCTGTCCGCGGAGTACGCGATCCAGCACGCCGCCGAGCTCGAGCGGAAGGTCTATCCGGTGCCGGTGGAGATCGACAAGGAGATCGCGCGGCTCAAGCTCGAGACGATGGGCGTCGAGATCGACAAGCTCACGGAGGAGCAGGAGAAGTACCTGGCCTCGTGGGACGAAGGAACCTAGAGCCAGAAGACGTCGTGCGGTTCGAGGAGGAGGGCCCGAGGGTCGTCCTCCTCGACCAGCGGCGCCTCCCGGACGCGGAGGTCGAGCTCGAGTGCCGCACGGTCGAGGAGCTCGTCGCGGCGATCCGCGACCTGGCGATCCGCGGAGCGCCGGCGATCGGCGTCGCGGCCGCGTACGGGCTCGCGCTCGCGGCGGCGCGGGGTGACGACGTCGACGCCGCCGCGGCGGCGCTGGCGTCTTCGCGGCCGACGGCCGTGAACCTGACCTGGGCGCTCGCGGAGATGCGCGACGATCCGACGCCTGCGCACGCCCGGCGGCTGCACCGCGAGGAGGTCGAGCGCTGCCGCGCGATGGCCGCCCACGCCGCGGAGCTCTTCGGCCCCGGCACGCGGGCGCTGACGCACTGCAATGCCGGCGGGCTCGCGACCGGCGGCTACGGCAGTGCCGTCGGCGCACTCCGCGCCGCGTGGGAGCGAGGGCTGCTCGCGCACGTCTGGGTGGACGAGACGCGGCCGCTGCTCCAGGGCTCGCGGCTGACGGCCTGGGAGCTGGAGAGCGTCGGCATCCCGCACGCCGTCATCGCCGACTCGGCCGCGGCGTCGTTGATGGCCGGCGGCGAGGTCGACTGCGTCGTCACCGGCGCCGACCGGATCGCCGCCAACGGCGACACCGCGAACAAGATCGGCACCTACGCGCTCGCCGTGCTCGCTGCGCACCACGAGCTCCCGTTCTACGTCGTCGCTCCGACCTCCACGATCGACCTCGACACGCCGACCGGCGCCGACATCCCGATCGAGGAGCGCTCCGGCGCGGAGCTGACAACGCGCTTCGCCGCGTGGAACCCCGCCTTCGACGTCACACCGGCGGCGTTGATCACCGCGATCGTCACCGAGCACGGCGCTCGCCAGGCGGTGCCGTCGTGAAGGCGCTGATCCTCGCCGCCGGCTACGCGACGCGGCTGCGGCCGTTGACGGACACGATCCCGAAGCAGCTCCTGCCCGTCGGCGGCCGGCCGATGGTCGACTGGATCCTCGACCGGATCGCCGAGACGAAGGCCGATGAGATCCACCTCGTCACCAACGCGCGCTTCGCGCCCGACTTCGCGCGCTGGGCGGAGGGGAAGGACGTCCGCGTGCACAACGACGGGACGACGTCGAACGAGGACCGCCTCGGCGCGATCGGCGACGTCGACTTCGTCGGGCTCGACGACGACCTCCTGGTGATCGCCGGCGACAACCTGTTCGACTACTCCCTCGCCGAGTACGAGTCGTACTGGCGCGCCAAGGGTGGCAGCGCCGTCGCAGTGCACGACGTCGGCGACCGGGAGCTGGCGAAGAAGTACGGGATCGTCGACGTCGACGGCGACGACCGCATCGTTGCGTTCGTCGAGAAGCCCGACGACCCGCCCTCGACCCTCGCGGCGACCGCGACGTACCTGTATCGCCGAGAGCACGCCGCGCTCGTGCCCACGTATCTCGCCGAAGGGAATCCCCCGGACCAGCCGGGCAACTTCGTCGCGTGGCTGCACGCGCGCGAGCCGGTCTATGCGTACCGGTTCGCCGGCGAGTGGTACGACATCGGCGACCACGCGCAGCTGCTCGAGGCGGACAACCGCATGCGCCGTCGCGAGGGATTGCCGGAGCGCGCGGCCTACACCCCCGCGTGAAGGAGGCCAACCTTGGGCTGCGCTTTGCGCTCGAGCTCTGTCTCCTCGCCGCGCTCGCGTACGTCGGACTGCAAGTGAGCGTTGTGTTGGCGGTAGTGGCGCCGGTCGTGGCCGCGATCGTGTGGGGGCTGTTCGTCTCGCCGAAGGCGCGCCATCCGTTGTCTCGCACACCGTGGATCGCGGTGCAGGTCGTGCTCTTCGGTGCGGCGGTGGTCGGGTTGATCGTCGCGGGCAGCGTCGTGCTCGGCACCGTTTTCGCGGTGGCGGTCGTCGTGAATCTCGCGCTGGTGCTTTTCTGGCACCAACACGACACAGCGACGTAGCACTTCTCGGGCTACGGTCGAGAAGTCGTGCTCGACCTGCTGCTTCCGCAACGGTGCCTCGTCTGCTCCATGCCCGGCGGGCAGGTGTGCGGCGCGTGCACGTCGGCGCTGCGGCGTGTGACCGGCCCGGTGTGCGAGCGCTGCGGGACGCCGACCGCCTGGCCCGTCGGCCGGTGCGTCGAGTGCGCAGGTCGTCGCCTCGCGTTTGTCCGTGCACGTGCAGCTGTGGCCTACGACGCGCCGGTACGGCAGATCGTCGGCGCCTGGAAGGAGCGTGGGCTTCGACGGCTCGCCGCCTGGGCGGCCGCCGTCGTGGTCGACGCGCTCGAGCGCCCTGGCGTCGACTGCCTCACGTTCGCTCCCGCCGATCAGGACCGTCGGTTAATGCGCGGCCACCATCCGGCGGAGGCGCTCGCGCGCGAGCTCGCGAGGGAATGGTCGCTGCCCCTCGAGCCGCTGCTCGTGCGCGCCCGCGGATCTCCCCGCCAGCGGGAGCTCACCCGAACCGAGCGACGGGATAACGTGGCGACCGCCTTCGCGGCGGCCCGGAGCGCACCGGCACGGGTCATGCTCGTCGACGACGTCTACACGACCGGAGCCACGGCCAATGCAGCCGCGTCGGCGCTCCGGAAAGCAGGCGCACGCGAG
>JBKOVW010000059.1:0-1604 GCA_046724095.1 Actinomycetota bacterium
ACAGCCTGCCTTGACGTGGCGGGCGGGAGAGTCCGAGGGGACCCTCCCTCCCGGGTCTCCAAGCCGCAGTGTCAGAGGCAGCGGCTTCGGGGAGACTTAAGCCACCGCATAACGGAGGCCGCAGACCCGCCACGCAGTCGATGATCACGGTGACGCTCGACGAAAGCAAGCGCGCACCGCACGCTTTTTCTGTCGGTTCGCCGTTGCGGCTGCTCGGCGGCGATGGAAAAGCCCCGCATTGGCGGGCTTTCGGTAGATCGGACGGCATCGCCGGATTTAGTGCGACATCGACCGCCGCGCTTCAAGCGGGCGATTCGCGGTGGGTCGCGCGTTTCATCCTCGAAGGGCCCGAGATAACGCCGACGAGGCCGCGCTTGCCCTATCTGCGGCGAAAGGGGTGGCCGGCCTCAAGACTCGCGATGTCGCCGCCCGGACCATGCGGCGACTCGCCGACAGCTACGTTCGATGGCCGCGAGAAGGTTTCTACCTCGGCTGCGCGTGTCCGGGAGCGGTTGCCTGCCGTGAAGACGTGGCCGTCGCGAAGCTCACAGTAGAACGCCCGACGCGCACTTCACGCAGTGACGAACTAGACCGCCTCGAACGTGCCGATGATGTTCGAGCGAAAACCCCTTAGCCGATCGTGGCGCTGCACAACCTTCGCGTATGCGACGCGTGCGCGATGAGCAAGAGGATGGACAAAAACCTGCTTTGGTTCGACCTCGACGAACTCTAGGTCTCGGACGACGAATTGCGTAGCCCGTGCAAGCCTCTGAAGCGTGAGGCGGTTGTTGGCCTTGTAGAAGGTCGGGAAGATGTCTCGAACGCGAGAGTCTCGCCGAGCATTGAGCCATCGGTGGAATCGAAACGGCGTTAGCCTCGCGATGAACGCGTACGGGTGGAACAAATTCGGTACGCGGAAGATCAGGTGACCGCCAGAGCGCAAGACTCGGCGGCACTCGGCCAGCACGGCTACCGGGTCCTCTAGGTGCTCCAGTACGCAGCGCGAGAAGATGAGATCGAAGTACGCGTCGGGGAAGGGCAAGCGAGCGAGGTCCGCGACGTAAGCCTCGCTGACGTTCGGGTTCTCGAAGACCGTCTCTTCGACGTCGACGCCGATGACGCGTCTGACCCACCTGGCGTAGTCGTAGGGAAACGCCGTGCCTCGGCCGGCGCCGGCATCGAGAACCACATCGTCCGGCGTGAGATAGCGCCGAATCGTTTGATCCAGCCGGTCGTCCGCGCTGGTGTAGTGACACGGAACGGTGTGGACATCCCCCATTCCGCTCATCGGGCGCCGCCCTGGGGGAGTCGTTGCTCATGAGTGGGACAAAAGCCGTGCAGCTGGATCCTCCTCATCAGCGTTTTCACACACGGACTGCCTTTACGACCCTCGCGTGCCGGGTCTTGCCAGTTTGAGATCGTGGCGTTAACTCAAGCCTGAGCCGCCCGCGCCGGCCCGCGCTCGCCGTACTTGCAGCACGTCTCTATAACGCCGTTCCCGACGGTTTCGTCGCGCCGTGGAAAATCGCGCTACTCCGCCGGGCTTCGACAGACGACGCGACAGCACACGCGTCGGCTTGGCATATCGCCAGTCGCGCACCCCG
>JBKOVW010000389.1:0-7666 GCA_046724095.1 Actinomycetota bacterium
ACGGCGCGCGCGCCGCGGCGCTCCTTCGGATCGTCGAGGAAGACGCACGTCCCGACGGGTGCGTCGATCTCCTCCCCGTCGACGGTGAACGTCGCATGGCCGGTGACGACGACGTACAGCTCCTCGTGGTGGCCGGCTCCGGCTCCCGTCTCGTCATGCTCCTCGACGACGAGCTCTCCCGCATTGGCCGTGTAGGCGTTGATGCCGAATGCCTCGATCCCGAGCGTCCGCCGCACCGGACGCCACTGCAGCTCGCCGCCGACGACCGGGATCGGCTCGATCTCCTGGATGCGGGCGACCCTCACGAGCTCGCTTTGCGCAGAGCCTCGAGCACGATCGGATCGATGCGCGTCACGCCGTCGACGCGCTCCTCGAGGTTCGCGGCGCCGGCCCAGTCGTCGAACGCCTGCGGCAGGTCGCCGGTGTGCCCGAGGCTCGCGAGCCGCTCGCGCAGCTCCAACTCGAGCGTGCCGTCGACGTCGAGCCAGTCCTCTTCCGGCGTAGCCCCGAAGAGCTCTTCGTGCAGCGAGAAGAGACGGCGCAGTTCCGCGATCGGACGCGCGTGGTCGTCGACGCGCAGGTCGATCACCGTGTCGGACAGCTTTGCGTAGCCGGCGTCCTTCTCGACGACGAGGAGCGCAGCCGACTGCTGTCCGCGCCGGTCGCCGCCCGCGGCCTGGGCGGCGGCGAGGCACTCGATCAGCCGCTGGCCGAGCTCGAGATGGGCGTTCGACTCGAACGTGACCGCCAGCGCGTCGACCGTGGCCGCGGAGACCAGGATGTTCCCCTGCGTTGCGTAGCACTCACCGGTCCGGCCGCCCGCCCACTCGTGGCAGCCCTTGCCCGTGAACGTCGCGGCGCGCCCCGCCGCGTCGACGACGCCGATCTGCCGCTCGTCGCGCCCCTCGTCGGCCGACGTGAGCGCCTCGATCGTCTCCTCGGCCGTGCGCCCCCCGCGCAGCAGGGCCAGCCCGTCCGGCCCGTAGCGCGGGTTCGCGTACGACTGCGTCGCGATCGCTCCGACCCGCGGCTCCGCCCACGGGACGACAGCGCCGACGGCGAGGAACTTCGACTGCACCGCTACGCCCCACTGACCGGCGGCCAGGTCGCACGCGACGATGGAGTAGGTCGCGACGGGCTCAGGGGCCATAGGTCAGCTCGCGCAGGTCGACGTCGAGCAGGTCGCGGCGGTCCGGCGGCACGAGCGCGGCGGCCACCTCGGGATGGGAGAGCGCCACCTTGATCTCCTGCGGAGTGCTCGCGCGCACGACGATCGGGCGGCCCGCTTCGTGCGCCTCGTGCAGGCGCTCAGCGTCGGAGGTGTCGTCGAGCACGAGCGCGTCGTCGAGGTCGAGGTCGCCCTCGACCGCGATCTCCGGCACGCGCCGCCCCGTCGCGCCGAACCAGCGTTCTCTCACAGCGTGACCGACCCACCCGGATCGACGGCATCGACCTGGACGCCGGGCGCATTCTGCTTCAGCTCGTCCGGGGTGCCTGCCAGCAGCGGGAACGTCCCCCAGTGGCACGGGACGACGCGCTTCACGCCGAGCAACTCGCACGCAACGCCGGCCTCGCGCGGATCCATCGTGAAGTGCCCGCCGATCGGCAGCACCGCGACGTCCGGCGAGTAGATGCGCCCGATCAGCTGCATGTCGCCGAAGACGCACGTGTCGCCGGCGAAGTAGACCTTCTTGCCGTCCTCGAGCTCCACGACGATGCCTGCGGCCTCGCCGAGGTAGTCGCCGTCGTCGGACGCGCTCGAGTGGAAAGCGTTCACGAGCGTGAACTTGATCCCTTCGGCCTCGACCGTCCCGCCTTTGTTCGGGCCGGGCATGTCGTCCGTCTTCGCGCCTTTGTCCTTGAGCCAGCTCTTGAGCTCGACCATCGCCACGATCGGCACGGGGCCGTGCTCCTTGCTGAGATCGACCACCGAGCCGACATGGTCCACGTGCCCGTGCGTCGCCGCAATCACGTCGCAACGGTCCGGATTCTTCTCCGAGTCGGGGCACTTCGGGTTGTCGAACCAGGGATCGACGTAGACACGCTTGCCGCCGGACGTATCCAGGCGGAAGGAGGCGTGCCCTAGCCAGGTCAACGTCGTATCGGCCATGGAGCTCCTTTCAAGTACTGGGCGAAGAAAACGAGGGAAACCTAGGGCATCGCTTGCGATGCCCGTCATGGAGGGCGTACGGGCTCTGCCCGTGCGCCCGATTTAACTAACAGTGTTGGATCGTCGCGTTTTGAAGGCGCGATCCAAGCTGGTAAAGGAACGTCCGAAGGCAGCGCGAAGCTTCGGCGGGATGGCCCGCCGAGCGCTCCCGGCCCTGCTCGCGCTGATCGCTCTCGTCGCCGACCTCTCGGGCGACCACGGCGTCGCCCTCGGCTTCGTTCTCACCGCCATCCCGGCGGCGTTCGCCCTGGCGCTCGATTGCTACGGCGACGCGCTCGAGGCGCGCTGCGGCGGGCTGCGGCCCCTGATCGCGGCTGGCGGCCTCGTGCTGCTCGTGCTCAGCGCCGCGCTCCGCAGCCCGGCGGTCGTCGGCGGCGTGCCGCGCCTCGCGATCTCGGCCGTCGTCCTCTGTTTGCTGCTCTACGCAGGGACTTTCGTCGGCGCGCTCTACAGCACTCCGCGGCCGGTGGTTCTCCCGGCAGAAGACGCGGAAGACGAACGTCTCGCGGCGTAGTACGGGTAACCGCACCGCGAGACGCCAGCCCTCCGCCCCTTCGCAACCGCTACAACCTCAGGAGTGCTCGCTCGTCTCGCACACGTCGTACACAGAAGGCGCGCAATCGTCGTCAGCCTGTGGGTCGTCCTGACGATCTTCGGCGCGTACTCCGCCGCGAAGGTCTCGAGTCGATGGTTCGAGTCGTTCTCGATCCCCGGTTACTCCGCGTACGAGACGAACCAGAAGGTGCTGAAGACGTTCGGAACGGGAGAACGGCCGCCGTTCGTCGCCGTCTTCCACTCGAACGGCGACATCAGCCAAGCGAACCTCGAGCCGTCGATCGAAGGCGCCGCCGAGGTGAACCCGGGCTCGCGCGTCAGCTCTTACTCGAACACGCACAACGCCATGTACCTGTCGAAGGACCGGCACACCGCGTTCGCCGAGATCTATCCGCCCGGCCAGAACAACTTCACCGAGGACGTGCACATCGACGACGTGCGCTCGGCGCTCGCGGCGAATGCGCCACCGGGCGTGACGACGCATCTCACGGGGCTCTTCCCGCTTCAGGATGCGTCTAGCGGCGGCGGCGACGGCCCGAGCGTGTTCACCGAGGCGCTGATCGGCGGCGCCGGCGCGCTCGTCATCCTGCTCTTCGTCTTCGGAACGCTTCCAGCCGTCGCGATGCCGCTGGCGATCGCGCTGGCTGCGATCCTGAACACGTTCACGCTCGTCTGGGGCTTGACGTACATCACCGACGTCTCGATCGTCGTGCAGTTCCTGATCGCGCTCGTCGGCCTCGGCGTGGCGATCGACTACGCGCTCCTGATCATCTTCCGCTTCCGTGAGGAGCTCGCCGCGGGCGAGGACGTCGAGACGGCGCTTACGGAGACGATGACCCATGCCGGCCGCTCCGTCATCGTCTCGGGCACCACGGTCGCCGTGGGCCTACTGAGCATGGTCATCCTGCCGCTGCCGTTCATCCGCTCGATCGGCATCGGCGGCATGCTCATCCCCGCCGTCTCCGTGCTGGTGTCGATCACGCTGCTGCCGGCGCTGCTCTCCTTCCTCGGGCTACGGATCAACAAGCTCCGCGTGATGCCGAAGCGGATGGTCGCCGTCAGCGACCCCGAGACGAGCTGGTGGGGACGGTGGGCGAGCTTCGTCGTTCGCCGGCCCTGGCCCGTGGCCGGAATCGGCACGGCCATCGTCGCCGTCCTGCTGTTCTACGGCCTGCAGCTGAACCCGAGCGAAGCGCAGGCGAAGGACTTCCCGGGCAAGGGCGATGCCATCACCGGCCGGCAGGTCTTGGCCGATGCAGGCATTTCCGCGGGCGCGATCAAGCCGTTCGTGATCCTCACGTCGAAGAACGACGTGGGCGAGGTCGTCTCGCGCGTACAGAGCGTGCGCGGCGTCGAAGGCGCTGCGGCGCCGTCGGGGTGGAGCCGGGACGGCAACGCTCTGGTCGAGTCGATCCCGTCCGACGACGGCTCGAGCAAGGCCGTGCGCGGGACGATCAACCGCGTCAAGGACGCGTTACCGCCAGGAGCAAGCCTGGGCGGTGTCGCGCCCGAGGACCGGGACTTCGTGCACGCCGTCTACGGGAACTTCGGCTACGTGCTGCTCTTCGTGGTCATCCTGACCTACGTGCTGCTCGCACGCGCGTTCCGCTCGCTGCTGCTGCCGCTGAAAGCAGTGATCCTGAACCTCGTGTCGCTCGGTGCGGCGTACGGGATCATCGTCTTCATCTTCCAGCAGGGCCACGGCTCGGAAGCGATCTGGAACGTGCCGGCGACGCAGTCGATCATCCCGTGGATTCCGCTGATGATCTTCGCGTTCCTGTACGGGCTCTCGATGGACTACGAGGTGTTCATGCTCACGCGCATGCGTGAGGCGTACGACGAGACCGGCGACACGAAGACGGCGATTCAGCTCGGTCTTGCGCGCACGGGCAAGCTGGTCACGAGCGCGGCGCTCGTCCTGATGTTCGCGTTCTTCGTGCTCTCGTCGAGCCCGGGCACGGACATCAAACAGTTCGGCATCGGCCTCGCGGCCGGGATCATCTTCGACGCAACCGTGATCCGCGCACTGCTCGTGCCGGCGCTCGTCCGCCTGATGGGCCGCTGGAACTGGTGGCTGCCGACGTGGGCCGCAAGGCCGCTGCGCACGCGCGCCAGTGCGCCGGCGCCCGAGGCAGCGCCGATTCCGGAATCTGCTTAGGCCAGACCCTTCGGGTCTGGCCTACGTTGTGTACGCCGCTTCGCGGGGAACGCGCGCGAGCTTCGCTCCCGCGCTTCTTGTCGGTCGGCGGATGTCTTCTTCCGTGCGGCGCGAGCATGCTGCGCGTGCTCGCCTCGCATCAGTCCGCCGCGCGTAAGCCGCGCTTCGCTCTGGCTTACGCTTCGGCTTCGGCGACCTGGTTAGAACGGCAGCGCGGCGACGGCGTTCTTACAGAGGTCGATGAGCGGCTGGACGGCGAAGAACGACCCGACTGTCACGACGAGGCACGTGAAGACGGCCGTCTGCAGAAGCGTGTCGCGCGGCGGTGAGCCGCCGATCGGCGCGAGCTGGAGATCCTCCGTGCGCCGCATGAACATCGCGCGCACGAGGCCGAGGTAGTAATAGAGGCTGACGAGGGTCGCGAGCACGCCGACGATGACGAGCCATGTCCAGCCGTGCTCGTATGCCGCGGCGAAGACGTAGAACTTCCCGACGAAGCCGCCGGTGAGCGGGAATCCCGCGAAGCCGAGCAGGAACGCCCACATCGAGATGCCGAGCAGTGGGCGCTCCCAGCCGAAGCCGGCCATGTTCTCGAACGTCACCGGCACACCCAGCTCCCGTTCGCGCGCGGCGACGACGGCGAAGGACCCCACCGACATCGCCGTGTACGGGATGAGGTAGTACAAGAGCGCTCGACCGCCCAACGGCGAGTTCGCTGAGACGCCGATCAGCATGAAGCCCGCCTGTGAGATGGACGAGTACGCCAGCATCCGTTTCACGCCGCGCTGAACGAGCGCCGCGAAGTTCCCGACGACCAGCGAGCACACCACGATCACCGCGATCGCGACTGTCCAGAGGTGCGCGTTCGCGGGGAACGCGGTGACGAGGACGCGGAGCGTGACGACGAGCGCGGCCGTCTTCGTCGCAGCGGCCATGAACGCCGTCACCGGCGTCGGCGCACCCTCGTAGACGTCCGGCGTCCACATGTGGAACGGCGCGGCTGAGGCCTTGAAGGCGAGGCCGGCGATCAGCATCGCGAGGCCGAAGACGAGCAGCGCGTCGTCCTGGGCGTGGGCGGCGGCAATGCCGGGGAAGTCGAGCTTCCCGGTCGCGCCGTACACGAGCGCCGACCCGAAGAGCAGCACCGCCGAGCCGAAGCCGCCGATGACCAGGTACTTGAGCGCGGCCTCGAGCCCGCCCAGCCGGTCGCGGTCGATCGCGCAGAGGATGTACAGCGAGATCGAGAACCACTCGAGCGCGAGGAACAGCGTCATGAGGTTGTTCGCGCCGACGAAGAACGCCATGCCCGCACCGGCGGCCGCGAGCAGCGCGTAGTACTCCGCCGCGTGGTCCTCTCGCGCCCGCTCGCGATACGCCACGCCGGTTACGAGCAGCCCCGTCCCGGCGACGATCATCGTCGCGAGCGCTGTCAGGCGATCGCGGCTGAATGCGTCGGCGACGACGCCGTGGGCGTCAGCCGACCTCACGTACAACGCGACCGCGAAGCCGAAGGCCGCTGCATAGCCGAGCGCACATACCACTGCCGTGACGCTCTTCCGCCAGGAGCGCGGGACGAGCACTGCGCAGAGCAGAGCGACGCCCGTCGCCGCGAGCAGCGAGTTGACCGGGGCGAGCGCGAACCAGTCGACGTGGGGCTTCGGGATCACTTGAACTGAGCCGACACGTCGGCGGCCCCGTGGTCGCCGCGGAAGGAGTGCTGGGTGATCGCCGCCGGCCAGACCGACAGCGCGAGCAGGCAGGCGATCATCGGGACGGTTACGCCGAGCTCCGCCGGGCGCAGGTCGAGCGCCGAGTCGGAGACGGCCGGGCCGACGTCACGGTGCAGCACCGCGGAGACCATCCGCAGCACGTACATCGCCGCGAGCACGATCGCCACGGCGCCGGCTACGGCCCAGCCCCAGCCGCGCTGGAACACGCCCGCGAGGATCAGGAACTCGCCGGCGAATGCCGAGGACAACGGGACGGCCAGGGCGATCACCCCGGTCGTCAACAGCATGGTGGCGAGCGCGGGCCGGCCGCGGGCCATCCCGCCGAGCAGGCCGAGCTCCCCGGTGAGCGTGCGCCGCTCCACCATCCCGGCGAGCAGGAACAGCGTCGCCGAGACCAGCCCGTGGTTGACCATCTGCAGGACGGAGCCGTCGAGGCCGAGGTCGTTCACCGCGAAGACGCCCATGGTGATCAGGCCCATCTGGGCGAGCGAGGAATACGCGATCACTCCGCGGAGGTCGGGCGCGCGGAACGCGAGCAGCGAGCCGTAGATCAGGCCGATCGCGGCGAGGGCGAGGATCGGCGCGCGGAAGTCGTGTGCCGGTCCCGGGAACTTCGTGACCGCGATCCGCAGGAAGCCGTATGCCGCCGCCTTCGAGACGACGCCCGACAGGACGGCCGCCACCTCGGGAGAGGACTCGCGGTACGCATCCGGGAGCCAACCGTGGAGCGGGAAGAGCGGCGCCTTGATGGCGAAGGCGGCGACGAAGCCGAGGAAGACCCACTGGCTCGAGCTCTCGCCGATCTGCACGAGGTCGAACGTGTGCTCGGAGAGGCCGTACACGACGATCGCGGCCAGCATCAGCAGCGATCCCGCCATCGTGTACAGCACGAACTTCAGCGTCGCGCCCATGCGCCCCGGCCCGCCCCACACGCCGACGAGCACGTAGAGCGGAATCAGCATCGCCTCGAAGAACGCGTAGAACAGCAGCAGGTCCTGCGCGACGAAAACGCCGACGATCGCGCCGGTGAGGAAGAGCATCAGGCCCATGTAC
>JBKOVW010000354.1:0-5404 GCA_046724095.1 Actinomycetota bacterium
CGAAGGCCGCCAGACCCCGAGGTTGACGGCAAAGGAGAAGGACGTGCAGCCGAGGCTGTCGGCCAGGTTCCCGCCGAACGACTGGAAGTTGACGAGGTCGACGTCCTCGCCGACGTAGCGCCACGCGTTCCGCCCGGTGAACGCATCGAATCCGGTTTCCCGGAGGGCCGGCCAGACCGACCGGCCGATGGCGCGGGTCACGGCGCGTGCGTCCACGGCCGTCGATTTCGGTGCGGCGTCGCCGCCAAACCTACGCATCGGCGGCCTCCGCCGCTTCCTGGCGAGGTCGGCGCGACCGCGGCCGGATCCGTGTCCGGATGAAGCTGCACGATCCCGAAGAAGGCTTCCGGAGCGGTCAGGGGTAGCATTCTGGCCCGTGCGGCGGTACCACGTCACGACGTTCGGCTGCCAGATGAACGCTCACGACAGCGAGCGGATCAAGGGCATGCTCGAGGAGCTCGGGCTGGGGGAGAGCGCGACCCAGGAGGACGCCGACGTCCTCGTCTTCAACACCTGCACGATCCGCGAGAAGCCGGACACGAAGTTCGCGGCGCACCTCGCGCAGGCGGCGGCGCTCAAGCGGCACGACGCGGACAAGGTGATCGCGGTCGGCGGCTGCTATGCGGAGGCGCAGCGTGAGCGGCTGTTCGAGCTCTACCCATACGTCGACGTCGCCTTCGGCCCGGGATCGATCGCGCACCTGGGAGAGTGGCTCGGCACGGGCGGGCTCGGCGTCGCGCGCAGCCGCTTCGGGCTCGACGACCGCTCGTTCGCCGGCGAGCTGCCCATGCACCGCGAGCGCGCGTTCCAGGCGTGGGTGCAGATCTCGATGGGCTGCAACTCGAAGTGCTCGTACTGCATCGTCCCCGCCGTGCGCGGCCGCGAGGTCAGCCGCCGCCCCGGCGACGTCGTCGCCGAGGTGACCAGCCTCGCACGCGAAGGCGTCCGCGAGATCACGCTGCTCGGCCAGAACGTCAACTCGTGGGGACGCGACCTCCTGCCGGAGATCCGGACGGAGTTCGGGGAGCTGCTGCGCGCCTGCGACGCCGTCGACGGGATCGAGCGCATCCGCTTCACCAGTCCGCATCCGAAGGACTTCCGCAGGCCGGTGATCGAGGCCATGGCCGAATGCGAGGCGGTGTGCGAGCACGCGCACCTGCCGCTGCAGTCCGGCTCGTCGCGCATCCTCAAGGCCATGCGGCGCACCTACGACCGCGAGCGCTACGTCCGCCTGGCGGGCGAGTTGCGCGGGGCCATTCCCGATCTGGCGCTGACGACGGACATCATCGTCGGCTTCCCCGGCGAGACCGAGGAGGACTTCCGCGCCACGATCGACGTCGTCGAGGAGGTCGGCTTCGAGGGCGCCTTCACGTTCGTCTACTCGCCCCGCGCCGGCACCGAGGCGGCGGCGATGGCCGATCAGATTCCGGAGGAGACCAAGCGCGACCGGATCGAGCGGCTGATCGACGTCGTCCAGCGCGTCGCTGCCGGCCGCAACGCCGAACGGGTCGGAGGCATCGAGGAGGTGCTCGTGGAGGGGACGAGCCGCACCGATCCGTCGCTCCTCCGGGGGCGGACGCGCCGGAACACGACCGTCAACTTCGCAGGCACCGCCGTGCCGGGCGAGCTCGTCGACGTCCGGATCGAAGACGCGACGTCGACGACGCTGCGGGGCGTGCAGGCCGTCCCGGTGGCTGCCTAGTGCGTGTCCTGATCACCGGCTCGAGCGGGCAGATCGGCACGAACCTCGCGCTCCGTCTCCAGAACGACGGACACGAGGTGTTCGGCGTCGACAAGCGCCTGAACGCGTGGACGGAGGACTTCCGCTACCTGCTGCAGGACCTGACGTTCCCGGGCGGTCTCGGCGACGATTACCCGCCGGCCGACGTGCTGGTGCACCTGGCCGCACACGCGAAGGTGCACGAGCTCGTCCGCGAGCCGCGGCGCGCGCTCGAGAACGCGATCATGACCTTCAACGTCCTCGAGTACTGCCGCGCGAACGGTTTGCCGCTCGTCTTCTCGTCGACGCGCGAGGTGTACGGCGACGTCCATCGCTTCGAGGAATACGGCGAGGCGACCGCCGACTTCGCGTTCACCGAGAGCCCGTACTCGGCGTCGAAGATCGCGTCGGAGGCGCTGATCTACTCGTACGCGCGCTGCTACGGGCTGCGCTACCTCGTCTTCCGCTTCTCGAACGTCTACGGCCGGTACGACAACGACCTCTCGCGCATGGTGCGTGTCATCCCGCTGTTCACGCACCGCCTGCTCCACCGGAAGCCGATCACGATCTACGGCGGAAGCGACAAGATGCTCGACTTCACGTACATCGACGACTGCGTCGACGGCCTCGCGCGCGGCGTCGAGGCGCTCGCCGCCGACACCGTGGTCAACGAGACGATCAACCTCGCGTACGGCCAGGGGAACACGCTCGTGCGCGCCGCCGAGCTGATCGCGGCCGAGCTCGGCATCGAGCCGCAGATCGGCTTCACGCCCTCGCTGCTCGGCGAGGTCACGCACTACGTCGCCGACATCCGCAAGGCGCGCGACCTGCTCGGCTGGGAGCCGCGCGTGCCGCTCGACGACGGAGTTCCACGCGCGGTCGCCTGGTTCCGCGAGCACTCGGAGCACGCCGCCGACTTCGTCGGCGACTGGGTGCCGCAGGAGACCGACTTCAAGCTTGCCGTCTCCTAAGAGTGTCGTAGCGATCTTCGGCCCGACCGCGTCGGGCAAGACGGCGGTCGCGGAGGCCGTCGCCGACCGCCTCGGCGGCGAGCTGGTCTCCGCCGACTCGATGCAGGCGTACCAGGGCCTGCCGATCCTGACGGCGCAGCCGAAGCGGCCGACGCGGCTCGTCGGGATCTGGCCGCCGGCGCACGAGGGCTCGGTTGCGGAATACGCGGAGCTCGCGCACAGGGCGATCGACGAGCTGCTCGCAGTCGGCAAGACGCCGGTCGTCGCGGGCGGAACGGGCCTCTACCTGCGCGCGGCGCTCGTCGACCTGGGGTTGCCACCCGCGCCGCCGCCCGAGCTCCGGGCCCGCTGGGAGGCGGCCTACGACCGTCTCGGCGCGGCGCGTGCGCACGCGGTGCTCGCCGAGCGCGATCCCGAGGCCGCCGCCCACGTCCACGCGAACGACCGGCGCCGGGTCGTGCGCGCGCTCGAGCTGACGGAGCTCGGCTCGTCGCTCAGCCCCGACGCCGACCGCCTCTGGACGGGTGAGACGCGGCACGACGCGGTCGTGTTCGGGCTCGAGGTGCCGCGCGACGTGCTGCTCGAGCGGATCGAGCGGCGGGCGCGGGAGATGTTCGACGCCGGCGTCGTCGAAGAGGCGCGCGCCGCGCTCGCAGGAGACGTTTCGCCGACGGCGATCCATGCGCTCGGCCTGCGCGAGGTGGCCGACCGACCGCGCGACGAGGCATTCGAGTCGCTCGTCGTGCGCACGCGCCGGTATGCCGCTTACCAGCGCAAGTGGATGCGACGGATACCCGGCCTTGTTAGCGTCAACGCGAACCGGCCGGCCGAAGAGGTTGCAGATGACATCGTCGAAGTGGCACGCGCTCGGCAACGTCTACCTGCTGGTCGAGCAGGCTGAGCCGCTGACGGCGGACGGTGCCCGCGAGCTCTCGCGTGACACCGACGGCGTCCTCGAGGTGCGCGGCGACGAGGTCACCGTCTGGAACCCGGACGGCTCGGTTGCGGAGATGTCCGGCAACGGCGCACGCATCGCGGCCGCGTGGCTCGCGCGCAGGACGGGGTCGCGCGAAGTGAGCCTGAAAGTCGGCGAGCGCCACGTCAGCGCCACCGTCGACGGCGACAACGTCACGCTCGACGTCGGCGGCGTCACGGTCGGCGAGCCCGAGGCGATCGACGGCGTCGAGTTCACGCCGGTGTCGGTCGGAAACCCGCATGCGGTCGTCCGCCATGACCCAAGCGACATCCGCCGGCTCGGTCCGCGGATCGAGAATCATCCGCGCTTCCCCGAGCGGACGAACGTCCAGCTCGTACGCGTCGACGGCGAGCACGACATGACAGTCGCCGTGTGGGAGCGGGGAGCGGGGGAGACGACTGCTTCGGGCTCGAGCGCCATCGCCGCCGCAGCCGCCTCAATCGCGAACGGCTGGTGCACGAGCCCCGTGACGGTCCACATGCCCGGCGGCGACCTGTACGTGGAGCTCGCGGAGGGAAGGGCGCGGCTAACCGGCCCCGCTGTCGAGCTCACGTAGCGCGTCGTTCAGGCTGACCTTCAGGTCGGTCGCCTCGCTGCGCCAGCCGACGATGAGCGCGCACGCGAGGTGGTACGTGCCGGCGGGAAACTCCTTCGGGCGCGTCCCGGGAACGACGATCGCGCGCGGCGGCACGTACCCTCGATGCTCGACGGGTTCGCTGCCGGTGACGTCGATCACCGGCACGGACGCCGTGAGGGAGACATTCGGTCCGAGGACCGCACCGGCGCCGATGCGCACACCCTCGGTGAGGATCGCGCGTGAGCCGATGAAAGCGCCGTCCTCGACGATCACCGGCCGCGCGCCGGGCGGCTCGAGGACGCCGCCGATCCCGACGCCGCCGGCGAGGTGCACGTCCGCGCCGATCTGTGCGCCTGAGCCGACAGTCGCCCACGTGTCGACCATCGTCCGCGGCCCGACCCAGGCGCCGATGTTCACGTAGCTCGGCATCATCACGACGCCCGGCGCGAGGTACGCGCCGTAACGCGCGACCGCCGGCGGAACCACACGGACGCCGAGCTCGTCGTAGTTGTGCTTCAGCGGGATCTTGTCGTGATACTCGAACGGCCCGACTTCCTGCGGCTCCATCCGGCGGGCGCGGAAGTATTCGAGAATCGCCTCCTGGGCCTCCGAGTTCACGCGCCAGTCGCCGTCCACGGGCTCGGCAACGCGCACCTCACCGCGGTCGAGCGCCTCGATGATCTGGTCGACGTTCACAAGACGCGCTCGAGGATGGTGGCGGCGCGGCGGCACTCTTCCTCCGTAGGCACGAGCGCCATGCGGAAGTAGCCCTCGCCGGCGGGGCCGAAGAAGGTTCCGGGCGAGACGATGATTCCGTGCTCGAGCAGCTGCTCGGCGACGCCGTCCGACGGCGCCTCGATCCAGAGGAACATCGTCGCCGACCGCCCGCCGGCGATGCGCAGCCTGGACTCGAGCGTCGGCAGCAGCGCCTCACGCTTGCGCCGGTACGCGGTGCGTGTGCGCTCGACGTGCTCCTCGTCGTTCCACGCGACGATCGACGCGCGCTGCACGAACTCCTGCGGCGCGGTGCCCACCGACGGCCGGTACTGCTTCAGCGCGGCGACCAGTCCGGCGTCGGCCGCGACGAAGCCCGACCGGTAGCCGGTCATCGACGAGCGCTTGCTGAGCGTGTTGAACACGGCGACGTTGCCGTGCTCGCG
>JBKOVW010000333.1:0-14241 GCA_046724095.1 Actinomycetota bacterium
TCGATGGGCTGGGCGGTGCCCGCACCGGGCGTGGAGGTCTCGATCGACGGTTTCCCCGCCGACGGCGCTTGCGTGCCGTACGGGAACGGGCTGCCGTTCGGCGTCGCGACGCCGCTCATCCGCTGGAACGGATTCGTCGAGGGCGGCAACATCCATCTAGACGCCCACACGGGCCTGACGTATCACATCATCGCGCACGAGCTCTTCCACCTGGTCGAGGACGGGATGGCTCCCGGCGCCGACCAGTGGTTGCAGGAGGGCACGGCGGAGTGGGCCGCTGTCCGCGCGAACAAGGCCGCAGGCGGCGACGAGATGAACCCCGACCGCACGCTCGACTGCGTCGGCTCGCGGTGCGGCGACACCGAGTTCGACAAGAACGGCTATCCGGGCTGGATGCTGTTCGAGTACCTGGCCGAGCGCTACGGCGACGCCAAGGTCAAGGCTGTCTGGACGCGGGCGCAAGCCAACCCCGGCCAGCCGGGGACGACCGTTCTCGACAACGAGCTGCAAGCTTCAGGGACGTCGCTCGCGCCGTTCTTCAACGACTACACGACGGCGCGCATGACCGGCAATTTCACGCTTTCGGCGCTCAAGGACACGCGCCCCGAGGTCTTCGCCTCGATCCCAGTCGGGACGACGTCCGGCGCGCTGCCCGACACGCCCGTCGCGCTCAACCACCTCGCCGTCCGCTATCTCACCTTCCTGCATGGGTCGGATCCGACGCTCCCCTGCTTCGCCGCGACCCTGAGCATCAACGTGGCGATCCCGGCCGGTGTCGTGTCGACTCCGACGTACTACGCGAACACGAAGACGGCCGCCCCGCAGCCGCTGACCGTCGCCGGGTCGACAGCGTCGATCACCGTCCCGTGGAACACCTGCGCCGGCAGCCCGAGCGCGTACCTCTCGCTGCCGAACGACAGTCTCGGCATGGACGGCCGTGAGTTCACCGTGAGCGGCAGCGTCAGCGTCGACGCGAACACGCCGGCCGCACCGTCCGAGCCACCGCCGGGCGCGCACGTGATCGGCACACCTGTCGCGGCGCCGACGACCGACCCGGCACCGACCCTCAACGTCTACGCGCCGGAAGTCTTGCGCGTCTCGAGCAAGACGCGGCTGCTTCGCTTCGTCGTGTTCTCGAGCGGCGACGGCAGGCTCGGAGCGGTACTCGGCTCCACCGGCCTCGGCTCGGCCGCCCTGAGAGGCGGAAACAACGACGTCCGCTTCGTCCTGCCGACGCAGCTGTTCAAGTCGTTGCGTACGAAGAGCTCCTCCAATGTGCTGCAGCTGACGAGCGAGTCGCCAAGCGGGACGAAGGGCGCGACCTTCACGCGCCGCGTTGTCGTGCAGACGCCGCCCAAGCCCAAGAAGAAGACCACCAAGAAGAAGCACTAGAGTCGCCGCCTAGTGGCGGCCGACGGGATCTTCCTCGCACGACCCGAGGCGCCGGCGGACGGCATCCCGCTCGCGGTCAAGGACCTCCTCGACACGGCCGGGCTGACGACGACCTACGGGTCGGCCATCTTCGCGGAGCACGTCCCGGCGGCCTCCGCCGAGTCGGTCATCCGGCTTGAAGGCGCGGGCTACGCCAACGTCGGTAAGACGAACCTGCACGAGTTCGCGTACGGCATAACGTCCGAGAACCCGCATTTCGGCACCGTGCCGAACCCCCTCGCGCCCGGCCGCATCGCGGGAGGCTCGAGCGGGGGATCGGCGGCCGCGCTCGCGGCAGGCCTTGCGGACGCGGCGCTCGGCACCGATTCCGGCGGCTCGATCCGGATCCCGTCGGCGTGCTGCGGCACCGTCGGCTTCAAGCCGACGTACGACCTCGTCCCGACCGCCGGCTGCTTCCCGCTCGCGCCGAGCTTCGACCACGTCGGCCCGATGGCGCGGGACGTAGCCGGCTGCGTCCGGCAGCTCCGAGCGCTCGCGCCGGACTTCGAGCCCGCGACACTGGAGTCGCTCGAGGAGGTCGCGATCGCCGTCGCGTGGATCGACGAGGCCGAGCCGCTCGTCGCCGCGCGTGTGCGCGAGGCGTCTGCGAGGTTTACGCGCGCGCCAGACGTCGACTGGCCGCGCTCGCAGATCGACGCGCTGTTCATGCGCGAGGTCGCCGGCGTGCACCGCGAGCTCTACGCCGAGAACGCCGAGCTGTACGGCGACGAGCTCGCGACGAAGGTCGAGCGCTGCCTCGCGGTGTCGGACGCCGAGGCCTCGCTCGCCGAACGTGCTCGAGAGGAGTACCGCGAACGCTGCGCGGAGCTGCTGGACGGCTTCGACCTCCTGCTGACGCCGACGCTGTCCTGTGTCGCGCCGCCGGTGGGCATCGGCGACCTCGCGCTGCGCGGGACGCTGACCCGGAACACGCTCCCGTTCAACGCCCTCGGCTGGCCGGCGCTGGCTTTGCCGTGCGGCGCGGCCGAGGACGGCCTGCCCGCGTCGGTCCAGCTCGTGGGACGGCCAGGCGCCGACGCGCTCGTCCTCGCGGCCGGAGAACGGCTTGCCACGGCGCTTTCCGCCACTTAGGCACCCCTCGTTCGAGGGACAGCCGGGCGGCTCGGGCTGCCGACAAACCATGAGGAAATGCGCGTCCTCGCACTTGCGGCCACCTGTCTCACCCTGCTCGGCGTCGTCTCAGCCGCCGATGCAGCGACCCCTGTCAAGGGCGCGGCACCGCGGCATCTGCACGGCTTCCTGCTGCGCGCCGACGAGCCGGTTGCGGACGCGTTCCCGCGGACCCCGTCCTTCGCATGGGATCCCGTCGCGGGTGCAGTCCGCTACCAGTTCCAGCTCTCGACGAGCTCGAGCTTCCGCGACAGCGGGCTGCTCTACACCGCGTCGAACCTGACGACGCCGGTCGCGGCGCCGCAGCTGACGCTGCCGTGGATCACCGGCAACCCGCATGCGCTGTTCGCGCGCGTGCGCGCGATCAAGCGCACGTCCTCGACGCCCTGGAGTGCGGCATTCGGCTTCGACATGGAGCCGTCCGCAGCGCCGAAGCCGCTTCCGAGCGGGCCCGGGCTGCTGCGCTGGACGCCGATCGAGGGCGCGGACATGTACCAGGTGTGGCTGATCGACATCAACAACCCGGCCGCGAAGATGGAGATGTCGCTGACGAACGTGCTGGACGAGCGCGAGTTCTACACGTTCCATCGCTCGGCGAGCTGGACGGGCACGATCCGCTGGCGCATTCGCGCACTGCGGATGGACAACGACACGTCGGCGCGCCAGAACCACCTGCCGGCCGTGGCCTACGGGCCGTGGAGCGCCGTCTATACGTCGACGAACCCGCCGTACACGACCGGGCCGATCACGCTCGGCGACACGGTCTCCGACGTGATCGCGAACGGTGACGGGTCATCGCCCGCGCACCGCCTGATGCCCGGCTTCACGTTCAGCGGCGACACCGCGATCGACGGCACGAAGGCCGAACTCTTCCGCATCTACGTGTTCACCGACCGCCAGTGCCTGAACCGCGTCTACACGAGCGCGATCATCGGCGGGCCCGCGTATGCGCCGCGGCCGTACGGACCGTTGGCGCTGCCGACCAGCCCCACTGCCCTTCCGGCCGCGCGCGCCGGCTATCTCCGCGACGGGAGCGAGCCGAACAGCTTCATGTTCGATGGGCTCCCCGCGAAATCGACGGAGTCCGAGCCTGCCGCCACGCCGACGACGGCGATCCCGGCGGATTCCGACTCGGTGTCGACGACGTCGGCGCCGGCGGGCCCGGCGCAGCTGAAGTTCAGCGGCGACCTCGGCGCGCCGGTCGACCTGTGGGACACCGAGTGGCCGAGCGGCGGCTACTACTGGACGGTCGTCGCCGTCGGCGCCGTCTCGCCGGGAGCGATCACGACCGCGACGGCGAGCCTCAGCGCATTGGGCAGCGTGTCGGCGTCCGCTGTGGACGGCTCGGGCTTCTCGACCGGCGACACCGTGCTGATCGGCAATGCGGGCAACCAGGAGAGCGCGACGATCGTCACCGTCAGCGGCTCGAACATCGGCTTTGCGGCACCGCTCAAGTTCGCGCACGGCCCGGGCGAGCCGATCGTGCGCACGGGCGGGAACCTCCAGTACGAGGACCTCGAGCTGCCGCAGGACGTCTGCGCAGACGGGCGCGTGGCGCGCTTCGGCAAGAACAGCGAGCCGTCGCTCACCGCGGCCGGCGAGCTGTTCGCGTCAGGCCTGTCACCGAGCGGCCGGCTGACCGCCGGCAAGAGCAGCCAGGCGTTCTACGGCTCTCCGCTCGTCGCGTGGACGCCCGCGCTCGGCGCATCGGCGTACGAAGTGCAGTGGGGCAAGACGCGCTATCCGTTCACGCCGCAGCCGAACCCGCTGAACCAGGGCGCGCTCGGGACGATGACGCTCGGCACGTCTGCCGTGCTCCCGCTCCCCGCAGGGACGTGGTGGTACCGCGTGCGCGGCTTCAACCTCAACCTCCCGACCGGCGCGCAGCAGATGTCCTGGTCGGACCCGTCGAAGATCGTGGTCGCGAAGCCGAAGTTCAAGGTCGTCGGCGGGGGCAAGTAACACTGTGGTTGCTTGCGCGCTGACGTTTCGCTCGCCGACGCGCCGATCAAGTAACACAGTGTTACTAGCTCAGTCGAACGCGTAGTCGGCCGAGTCGCACACGAACTCGTAGCCGATGTTGATGTAGATCTTGTTCGACGTCGGGTTCGCCAGGTCGGTGTAGAGGAAGCAGTAGTCGTAGCCGGCGTCGAGCTGTTGCTTCGACGCGGCCGCTGTGACTGCGCTCCCGTAGCCGAGGCCGCGGAGCTCGGGCGGCGTGTAGACCGGGCCGATGCGGATGCCGTGCGGCGTCCGCCCGCCGAAGCCGCACAGCGAGACGGCGCGGCCGTCGACCTCCCAGAGAGCCAGCCCCGCGACGGAGCTCCGGATACGCCGCTCGATGACCCCGACGATGTCGACGTGCGGCCCCTCGTCCGGCAGCGCCTCGGCTTGAAATGCGCGCAGCCACTCGACGAGGAAGTCGCGATCGTCGAGAGTGGCGAGCCGCATGGCGCCGCGCACGTCCGCAGGAGCTCGGATCTCGCGCGCTAGGTAGATCCCCTGCTTCATGCGCAACCGCGGCTCGCTGGTCCATGCGTTCGCGAACTCCTCAACTTCGGGAACGGCGCCGGTGACGCCGGGCGATTCCACGCTGCGCAGCTGCTCCGCGGCGAAGGCGAGCGCGCCCTCGCGCAGCGGCCGCGCGACGGCGAAGTTGAACGGCGGCGTGCGGAGCAGCGCCGCGACGGTCTCGTCGTCCTCGACGGTCCAGAAGTACGCCTCCGCATAGGCATCCGGCGCATCGACGAGCGTCGAGCAGATACCGAAGATGAGATTGTGCCGCGGCTCGTCGGCAGCGAGAAGCGGGCCGGCAGCCGCGAGAAACGCCGCCACATCGGCGTGCTCGCGGAGCTCCATCACTGCATGGCTTTGAGCATGCGCCGCCCGAGGCGCTCGACCCGCTTCGGCAGCAGCCCTCGCTGTTTCTTCAGCGCTGACGAGCCGAGCCAGAACGCAGTCTTCACGCCGAGGACGTAACGGTTGCGCGCGCGGTCCGCGAGCGTGTTGTGCAAGACCTTCCGCGCAACCGTCGTCGAGCCCACGACGAAGCGCGCGTCCTTGAAGCGGCGCGAGCGGTAGATTGCGGAACCGACCACCTTGCGCGGTCCGGCCGTCCAGGTCGTGTCATGGAACGCGACCCAGCCCCCGTCGACGACCTTCGGCACCCACTTCTCGAAGTCCTCGAGCACGAGGTCGTACTCATGCGAGCCGTCGACGAAGAGCAGCTCGATCGGCTCGTCGAACGTGTCCGCCGCCGGCTGCGAAAGCGACGCGATCGGACGAACGAGCTCCGCGATCCCCGCGCGCTCGACGTTCGTCTTGAAGTCGCCGAAGCGGTAGTCGGCGTGAGGGTCGATCGCGTAGATCGGAACGCCGTTGCCCGCCCGCGATCCGAGCGCGAGACAGACGGTCGACTTGCCCTTCCACGAGCCGATCTCGACGATGACGCCGTCGCCGCGGCACGAGCGGGCGAGCTCGTACAGCGCCTCGCCCTCTTCGTCCGTCAGCCAGCCGGGGATGTCCGCGATCAGCGGCTTGACGCGCGTGTCGAAGTCAGTCGTACTCATCGTGGCGGCGCAGCCAGCCGTCGCTCTCGTTGCGGCCGAGCGGCGCACGGTCGAGCCACTGGTACATGGCCCAGAGCCCGTCCAGACCACGCGCATACGCGGAGTACGTGTGGTAGACGACGCCGTCCTCGAGCGCAAACGCGCTCATGCCGGGCGCTTCGCGCATGAACGTCGCCAGGTCGGTCCCCACCGACTCCACGAACCTGGCGTCGTCCTGCGGCACGAAGTTCTCCGACCCGTAGTTGTAGGGGACATCACCTGAGCGCTGCTGCTCCTCGGTGATCGACACGCCGAAGTCGTAGTTGAAGTCGCTCTCGTAGGCGGAAGCCCACGGAAAGCTCCAGCCCATCTTTCGCTTGAACGCCTGGATGTTCTGCAGCGGCGCACGCGAGACGGCGGTGAACATGACGTCGTGGTTCATCAGGTGCACGGCGGAGCCGTCGAAGCCGTCCGCGATCGCGGAGCACGACGGGCAGCCGGCCTTGTAGTCGGGGCCGAGCATGAAGTGGTAGACGAGCAGCTGCGAACGGCCGCGGAAGAGCTCCGGCAGCGACGCCTTCCCCTCGTCCGTGTCGAACGTGTACTCCTTGTCGACGCGAACCCACGGGAGCTCCTGCCGTCGCCGCGCGAGCTCGTCGCCCTTGCGGGTGTGCTCCTTCTCGGCGTCGAGCAACTCACGGCGCGCCGCCAACCACTCCTCGCGCGTTCCCTTCCGACTCATGCGAGCGCCGCTTCGACGGCGGCCTCGTAGATCCGGTCCCGCCCATATTTGTCCAGCTCCTCGGAGAGCACGTCGGCGCCCGACGGAGGATCTCCGGGCGGGAACGGCGCGGGCTCGCCGTCGAGCTCGACACCGACCAGACGGTCGGACTGCTCGTGCTCGAGCTCCACCGGATGCTTGAGCCGAGAGCGCAGCCAGCCGGCGAGCAGGTGCGCCTGCGCGGCGGTCCCCCTCACGCCGATCCGCTGCACGCCGGCGATGTCCGGCCACAGCGACGCGAGCATGGGACGCCACCGGCTCGTGCGCGCCCAGGCGATGTCGGACACGGCGACGCGGTCGAAGATCTGCGTCAGGCCGCCGTAGCTCTCGGGCAGGTCCGGCCACTCGGTGCTGTCGACGACGAGGCGGTCGACGACGTCGATCAACCCCTCGAACTCCGGCGCGCCGAACGGCGGGAGCCCGCGCCAGCGCAGGAATGCGGGCAGGTCGGGAAGCAACAACGGCTGCACGACGCTCGCGGGCGCGCTCGCTCGCTTCCCGTTCAGGCGGATGCGGATCGTCTCCGTGCAGACCTGCCGTCCCTCGCCGGACGGGAAGCATTCGACCTGCACGTCCCCGTCCAACCCGTCGTCGTCTTCGGGCCGCGGAAAGAGGACGACCGTGCGCGAGGGGTGGCGCTCGGCGAGACCCTTGAGCACGTCCTCGGCCGCTTCGACCCACTCCGGCGGCACCCACGCCGTGTGCGTCATCACGCTTGTGCGCTGGTACGGCGTGTCGGTTCCCGGCTCGACGCGCAGCGATGTCAGCTCGCGTTCGATCTCCCGGATCGACGTCAGTGACGCCGCCACTAAGGCACCGCTCGCGGTGCCGACTTCAGGATGCGCGGGCTTTGCCCGCCCATCCGTCGGAAATCGCCGCCCTGGATCGCTGGAAGGTTCAATGCCGACGCCAGGCCCGCCCGTCTCTTCGGAGCAGATCGTCGGCGGACGGCGGGCCCCAGGTGCCCGCCGGATAGTTCGGGAACGCCGGCCGGTCGCGCACCCACGCCGCGACGATCGCGTCGACGAGCGACCACTGCTCCAGCACCTCGTCGATGCGCGTGAAGAGCGTCGCGTCGCCGAGCATGGCGTCGAGGATGAGGCGCTCGTAGGCCTCGGGCAGCCCCATGCGGAACGCTCCGCCGTAGAGGAAGTCCATGTGCACCGTCCGGATCATCAGGCCCTGCCCCGGCACCTTGGCGCCGATCGCAAGCGACACTCCCTCGTCCGGCTGGACGTGCACGAGCAGCACGTTCGGTTGCAGCCCTTCCGCCGCGAGTTCCTCGAACGGCGGATGCGGCGCGCGCTTGAACTCGATCGCGATGGTCGTTTCGCGGCGCGGCAGCCGTTTGCCCATGCGCACGTAGAACGGCGTGTCCGCCCAGCGCCAGTTGTCGACATAGAGCTTCGCCGCGACGTACGTCTCCGTCATCGACTGCGGGTCGACGCCTTCCTCCTCCCGATAGCCTGGCACCTCCTCGCCCTCCACGTAGCCGCGGCCGTACTGCCCGCGCACGACCGACTTCGGGCCCGGCGTGTGCAGCGCGCGCAGCACCTTCACCTTCTCGTTGCGGACCGAGTCCGCGGTGAAGTCGATCGGCGGCTCCATCGCCGTGATCGCCAGCAGCTGCAGAAGGTGGTTCTGGAAGATGTCGCGCACCGCGCCGGCCTGCTCGTAGTAGGCGGCGCGCCCCCCGATCCCGATCGACTCGCCCACCGTAATCTGCACGTGGTCGACGAACTGGCGGTTCCAGATCGGCTCGAAGATGCCGTTCGCGAAGCGCAGGGCGAGCATGTTCTGCACCGTCTCTTTACCGAGGTAGTGATCGATCCGGAACACTTCGTGCTCCTCGAACTGCTGCTCGATGACCTCGTTGAGGTCACGCGCTGAGGCGAGGTCGTGGCCGAACGGCTTCTCGACGATCAGGCGCCGCCAGCCCTTCGCCCGGGAATGCTCGCCGATCTCGCGCACGATCGGCTCGAAGGCGAAGGGCGGGACCGCGAGGTAGTACACGCGGTTCCCGCGGGTGCCCCGCTGCTCGTCGACCTCCACCATCATTGCGGCCAGCCGATCGAGCCCCGCATGATCGCTGAAGTCGAATGCGATGTAGCGCAACCCTTCGGTGAGCATCTCCCAGACGTCGTCTCGGAACTCGTCGCGAGAGAACTGCTGCACCGCCTCCTTCATCCGCTGCCGAAACTCCTCGTCGCTCTCCTCGGTGCGCGCCGCTCCGACAATTGCGAACTTCTCGGGCAGGAGGCGCCGGAACGCGAGCGAGTACAACGCCGGGAAGAGCTTGCGCTGCGTCAGGTCGCCGGACGCGCCGAAGATGACGAGGATGCAGGGATCCGGCGCGCGCCGCATCTGCAGTCCTTCCAGCAGCGGGTTCTCCTGCGTCGTCGCCACTGCTAGCGCGGGTCTTCGCCGGCTCTGGCGCGCTCGAGCGCGCGAATCGCGTGGCCGCCGAACTGCTGCCGCAGCGCGGCGGCGACCTTCGCGGAGAACTTGATCTCGTCACGAGACGCAAAGCGGGCGAAGAGCGACGCCGCGATCACGGGCGCGGGCACGTTCATGTCGATCGCCTCGTTGATCGTCCAGCGCCCCTCGCCGGAGTCCTCGACGTAGGGGGCGATGTCCTCCAGCTTCGAACCGTGCTGCTCGAAGGCGGCGTGCAGCAGCTCGAGCAGCCATGACCGCACCACCGAGCCGTTCCGCCAGATGCCGGAGATCTGCTGGGGATCGAGATCGAACTCCGAGTGCTCCATGATCTCGAACCCCTCCGCGTACGACTGCATCAGCCCATACTCGATGCCGTTGTGGACCATCTTCACGAAGTGCCCCGCGCCGGATGCGCCGACGTGCGCGTAGCCCTCCTCGGGCGCGAGCGTCGTGAAGATCGGCTCGAGCCGCTGCACCGGTTCGTCGTCGCCGCCGACCATCAGGCAGAAGCCGACCTCGAGGCCCCAGATGCCGCCGGAGACGCCGGCGTCGACGAAGTGAATCCTTTGCTTCTGCGCCTCGGCATAGCGCCGCTGCGAGTCGCGGAAGTTCGAATTGCCGCCGTCGACGATCGTGTCGCCCTCGTCGGCGACGTCCAGCAGCTGGTGGAAAGTGTCCTCGGTGATCTTCCCGGCCGGGATCATCATCCAGAACGCGCGCGGCGCGTCGAGCTGGCTCTTCAGCTCCTCGAGCGAGGCAGCCGTGCGCTCTTCGACATTCGGGTCGTAGCTCTTGACGTCGTGGCCGCCCTCGCGCAGGCGCTCGGTCATGCCGTGGCCCATCCGGCCGAGCCCGATCATCCCCAGCTGCGCCATCAGATGCGCACTCTGACGATCTTGCGGCCGAGGTCGCGCAGCGAGCGGAAGTCGCCCTCTGCCTGCGCGCGGATCAGCCACCCGAAGCCGAAGTCCTGGCCGGGGATGGGGATCTCGTCGCCGGTGTCGTCGACGACCTGGACGAACAGCCCTGTCGGGGGGCCGCCCTTGTGCAGCTGGCCCGTCGAGTGCAGATACCGCGGGCCGAGGCCGTGCGTGACGACGCATCCTGTTTCACGCGCGCGCGAGATGAAGGGCTCGAGCTCGCTCTCACGGACCGGGTCGATGAACGCCTGAATCGCGATGTAGTTCGGCGGCCTCGCCGACGCGAGCAGCTCGTCCAGCGAGCCTTCCTCCCTCAGCTCCGGATCCTCTCCGGACGCGAGCACCTCCTTCGTCTTGTCCTTCGCCGCCTGCACGTTCGGCTGATCGAACGGATTGATCTGCAGGATCGAGCCGACGAAAGCCACCGCGAACTCGTAGCGATAGAACTCGACACCGATGTCGTAGGGATCGCTGAGGATCACCTCGGCGCCTTGCCGGTCTGGACCTTCGAGCGGTTCGCCTGGCGCAGGCACGAGACCCTTGCCCTGCTTCCCTGTCGATTCTGCGATCAGCTGTTCGGCCCAAAGACCGAAGCGACCTTCTGTCTCCATGATGCACACCTTGTCGCGACCCGCCTCCCATCCCTCACCGAGTCGAAGGCCGAGGTCAACGCCCGGGCTCGCGTCTCCACGGCAGGCCTCGGCGCACGACACAGCGCGTGCGAGTAGTACGTCGAGATCGACGTCCATCAAGGCGGCCGGAACGAGCCCGAACGGCGAGAGCGCGGAGTAGCGGCCGCCGATGGTCGGCTCGCCGGGAAAGACGCGCATGTCGCGCTCCCGCGCCAGCTGTTCGAGCTCCGAGCCCGGATCGGTGATCGCGACGAACTGGTCGCCTTTGCCGCCGGCCTGCTCCCAGTAGTAGTCGAAATGCGAGCGCGTCTCGAGCGTCGTCCCGGACTTCGACGACACGATGAACATCGTGTTCGCCAAGTCGAGGAACTCAGCCGCGTGCCGCAGCATCGCCGGATGGGTTGTGTCGAGCACGTGCAGGCCCTTCACGCCGAAGGTGCGCTTGAGCACCTCCGGAGCGAGCGAGGAGCCGCCCATTCCGAGCAGGACGAACGTGTCGAACCGCGCGCGCGCCTCGTCCGCGAACTCGCGCAGCTCGCCCGCACGCTCCTGCATCCGCTTCGGCTCGTCGAGCCAGCCGAGCCACTTCTCCTCGCCCGAGTCCGTCCAGACGGTGGGGTCGCGCGACCAGATGCGCTCGACAAGATCCTGCTGTTCGAGGATGCTCACGCCGAGACGAGCTCTCCGCGCTTCGACTTGATGCCGTCGAGCAGCTCGTCGAACGAGTCGGAGAACTTCTGCACGCCCTCCCGTTCGAGCGTGTCGACGACGTCGTCGTAGTCGATGCCGGCCTGGCGCAGATCGACGAAGAGCTTGCGCGCCCCGTCGACATCCTGCGTCAGCGTCACCGCGACGTTGCCGTGGCCCTGGAAGGCCTTGATCGTCTCCTCCGGCATCGTGTTCACGGTCTCGGGGCCGATCAGCTCCTCGACGTAGAGCACGTCGCGGTACTCGGGGTTCTTCGTCGACGTCGACGCCCACAGGCAGCGCTGCTTCGTCGCGCCCTTGGCCTCGAGCGCCTCCCAGCGCGCGCCGCGGAAGGTCTCGAGGTAGTTCTGGTACGCGAGCTTCGCGTTCGCGACGCCCAGCTTGCCGCGGAGCTGCAGCGCGTCGCCGCCGAGCCCCTCGAGCCGCTTGTCGGTCTCCGTGTCGACGCGCGACACGAAGAAGCTCGCGACCGAGTGCACCGTCGACGGATCGCCGCCCGACTCGACGAGGCGCTCGAGCCCGCGGATGTACGCCTCCATCACTTGCTTGTGGCGCTCGAGGGAGAAAATGAGCGTGACGTTGATGTTGCGGCCTGCCGCGATCATCTCCTCGATCGCGCCGATGCCCGGCTCGGTCGCCGGGATCTTCACGTAGAGGTTCGGCCGCTCGACCCACTCGTGCAGCCGCTTCGCCTCGGCGATCGTCGCGTCGCGGTCGTACGCGAGCGTCGGATCGACCTCCCACGACACGTAGCCGTCGAGCCCTTTGCCTTCGTCCCACACCTTGCGCAGCAGGTCGCAGGCGTCCGCGATGTCGTGCGACGACAGCTGGAGGAAGATCTCCTTCGGGTCGCTCTCCCCCGACTCGAGGATCTCTTTCAACTGCGCGTCGTAGCGGTTGCCCTGCGCGATCGCCTTCTGGAAGATGGTCGGGTTCGACGTGACGCCGACCACCGCGTCCTCGCGCGTCATCCGTTCGAGCTCGCCCGTCTGGAGCAGGTCACGGGACAGGTAATCGATCCAGACGCTCTGGCCGAGCGCCGACAGCTTGTGCAGGTTCGAGTCAGGCATTGGTCATCCCTCCATGGGGGAACCCATGGTTTCCCCATGAGCCCCCTCCTTCTGGTTTGCGGCAAGACGGCGTGCGCGGGGCTCCCGCCGGGCGAAGGCCCGGCTCCGCCGGCAACTCGAAGCGATCCAAGCAACGCTCCTTCATCACGTCGGCACGCTCGCCCTTTCCATGTCTTCAATCTTCTTCAGTCTTCTGACATAACGCTCGCCGCCGTCGAAACGTGCCCGCAGGAACGTGTCGATCAAGTCACGAGCCAGCGACGGTCCGACGACGTCCGAGCCGAGGCAGAGGACGTTCATGTCGTCGTGCTCTACCCCCTGATGCGCGGAGTAGACGTCATGGCAGATCGCCGCGCGGATTCCGCGCAGCTTGCAGGCTGCGATCGCCGCGCCGACGCCGGAGCCGCAGACGAGCACGCCGCGCTCGGCGTCGCCGTTCAGGATCGCCTCGCCGAGCTCCCGCGCCTTGTCGGGATAGTCGATCCGAACGGCGTCGGTGTCCGTCCCGAGGTCGACGACCTCGTGGGCCGCCAGCGCCTCGAGCACAACCTCACGGAGATGGACCCCGCGGTGATCGAAGGCGACCGCGACTTTCACAGTTGGACCGTACCTAGAATGGCCCGAGATGGATGCCCAGCAGCTCCGCGAGCTCGGCCAGCAGTTCCGCGTCGATTCCGTCCGCTGCGCCGCAGCCGCGAAGTCGGGCCATCCGAGCTCCGGGATGTCGGCCGCCGACCTGATGGCCGTGCTGGTCGCAAACCACTACCGCTACGACTTCGACAACCCGAAGCGCGCGGAGAACGACCGCCTGATCTTCTCGAAGGGCCATGCGTCGACACTGCTCTACGCGATCTTCCGCGCGGCCGGTGCGATCACCGACGAGGAGCTCATGCAGTACCGGCAGTTCGACAGCATCCTCGAGGGACATCCGACACCGCGCATCCCGTGGGTCGACGTCGCGACCGGATCGCTCGGCCAGGGCCTGCCGTACGGCGTCGGCATGGCGATCGCCGCGAAATACCTCGACCGTCTGCCGTCGCGCGTGTGGGTGCTCCACGGCGACAGCGAGATGGCGGAGGGATCGGTGTGGGAAGCGTTCGAGCACGCGGCGCACTACGAGCTCGACAACCTGACGGCGATCATCGATGTCAACCGGCTCGGGCAGCGTGGAGAGACGATGGTCGGCTGGGACCTCGACATCTACCGCGACCGCGCGCACGCGTTCGGCTGGGAGACGATCGAGATCGACGGCCACGACGTCGAGGCCATCGACCGCGCGTACACCGAGGCCGCGGGGACGAGCGGCAAGCCGACGGTCGTGATCGCGCGGACGATCAAGGGGAAGGGCGTCAAGGCGGTCGAGAACCAGCCCGGCTGGCACGGCAAGGCGCTCGACAACCCGGACGAGGCGATCGAGGAGCTCGGCGGAATGCGAAACATCCACGTCGACGTCGCCAAGCCGGAGCCCGCGGAGGCGCACACGTTCCCGAACGCGACGCTCGAGCTGCCGCGCTACGACGTCGGCGACGAGGTCGCGACGCGCAAGGCCTACGGCGAGGCGCTCGCGGCGCTCGGCTCGGC
>JBKOVW010000160.1:0-4125 GCA_046724095.1 Actinomycetota bacterium
CCCGCCGAGCTGCACGTACACGAGCGTGCGCAGCACGCCGAGCTTGCGGCCCTGCAGCGGCCCGAAGAAGTCCGCGAAGCCCCACGACAGGCTCGCGCCCAGCGCGAGAACGATCGCGTCCACCAGACGAAGCTACCTAGCCCGTGCAGTGCGTTGCGTACTGTGATCGGCTGCCGAATGTGCGTTAGACGGCGAGCGAGGCAAAGCCAGGCTCGCCTCTATGCGGCGGCGCCAGTCGGCGCCTTGGTTACTCGGTCACGGGACGCGTCGCGGCGACCGCGTCGAGTTGATTCGCGTGGTAGAGCACGGCCGCCTCGGCCGTGCGGGCAGCACGTGTGTCGTGGTGCACGGCGATCGCGTGCAGGAGCTCGGCGCGGACGTCGGTCTCGAGCGCTGCCGCGCGCGCCTCGACGAGCCGCAGCCCAAGGTGGACATGCCCGAGCAGCCGCCCTTCGTCGGTCTGCCGGAAGGTCGGCCCCGAGGTGAGCTCCGACGTTCGTCCGATGTCGTGCAGCAAGGCTGCAGCGAGGAGTAGGTCGCCGCGGAGGCGTTGATGCAGCTGCGCCGTCTCCCGGCAAATCGTTGCGACGCCGACGGTGTGCTCGAGCAAGCCGCCGGCGTACGAATGGTGGGTCTCGGCGGCCGGTAGCCGGCGCAGCGCCGTGCGGATCGCCTTGTCGTCGAGAAAGCGCAGCACCGTCGCGCGCAGGCCCGGATGCGCGACTTCGGCGGCGAGGAACTCCAGGAAGCCTTCGAGCTCGTCCGCGTCGCGTCGGATCGCCGGTGCGAGGTCGGCCGGATCGGCCTCGGGCGCCGCCTCCAGCGCGCGGACGTCGACCTGGAGCCGGTCTCGGAACTTCTCGACGCGGCCGAGAACCCGCACCGCGTCTCCTTCGGCGAAACGGGAATCGAGCAGCTCGACGTCGTGCCAGACACGTGCGTCGATCCTCCCGCTCGGGTCGACGAGCTCGAGCGCAAGGTACGGGGCGCCGTTCTTCGTCCTCAGCCGCTGCTTGCGCGCGACCGCGTAGACGCCTTCCACGACACGCTCTTCGGCGAGCTCCGCGATCGCGCTCATGTGCTTGGTAGCTTGACCGTCGTGGCGGATGTCCGGTCATTCCGAGCGGAGCGGTACGACGAGGCGAAGGCCGGCCCGCTCGAGTCGCTCGTCGCGCCGCCGTACGACGTCATCTCTCCGGCGGAGCGGGACGAGTACCTCGCCCGCAGCCCCTACAACGTCGTCCATCTGACGCTGCCGGACGATGAGGCTCAGGCGGCACGAGATCTCGGCGACTGGCGGGAGCGGGACGTGCTCGTTCGGGACGAGGAGGCGGCGGCCTGGGTGCTGTCGCAGGAGTACACGGGGCCTGACGGCGTGCAGCGCACCCGCTCAGGCCTCGTGGCATCGCTGCGCGCGCAGAGATACGAGGACGGCGTCGTCCTTCCGCACGAGCGAACGCACGCGGGCCCGAAGGAAGGACGCCTGCGACTGCTGCGGGCGACGCGCACGCAGCTCGAGCCGATCTTCCTGCTGTATGAGGGCGACCCGGTGCAGCTCCCGAACCGGCAGCCCGATTTGCAGAGCGGCGGCGACCGGCTCTGGCGCGCCGAAGACGTTCCGGATCTCGCCCACCAGCAGCTGCTGATCGCCGACGGCCATCACCGCTACGAGACGGCGCTCGCCTACGCCGCCGAGGGCGGCTCCCCCTACCTCATGGTCGTGCTCGTGCCGACTCGCCAGGAGGGACTGACGATCTTTCCGACGCACCGCGTCGCCCAGCACGTCAACGGCGCGCGCGGAAGGCCGATCGACGAACCGGGCGACGAGCTCCCCGGTGTCGTGCTCTACCGGAACGGCCGCTACGAGCTGCTCGAGAGCGACGCGCTCGACGTCGAGGTCGTCGACCAGTTGGCGCCGCAGGGCGTCACCTACACGCCACGCCGTGACGAAGCGGTCGCGACCGTCGATCGCGGCGATGCGGAGGCGGCGTTCCTGCTGCGGCCGACGCGCATCGACGACGTGTGGGCGGTCGCGCGGCGGGGCGAGACGATGCCGCAGAAGAGCACGTACTTCTTCCCGAAGCTCACGTCGGGTCTGCTCTTCCATCCGCTTGACTGACTGGCTCGCGCTCTGCCGCGAGGCGGTCGTCGACGTGCGCCGCGTCCTGGCGGAGCTGCCGACGCGTGCCGACCGCGAGCCGGTCGTCGGCGCGGGCGAGGGCGGCGACGAGACGACTGCGATCGACCAGGCCGCCGAGCGTGCCGTGCTCGCGCGCTTCGAGGGCGTCGACGACGTCACGTTCGTGTCCGAGGAGGCGGGCCGGCTCGGCGACGGCAGCGTGCACGTCGTGATCGACCCGATCGACGGGTCGCTGAACGCAAAGCGCGGCATCGGTTTCTTCTCGCTCTCGGTCGCGGTCGCGTCCGGCCCGGCGATGGGGGATGTCGAGTTCGGCTTCGTGCACGACTTCGGCACGGAGGAGGAGTGGACGGCGATGCGCGGTCAGGGTGCGTTCCTCAACGGCCACGTCCTCGACGGGGACCGGCCGAAGGACCGCATCGAGATCCTCTCCTTCGAAGCCACGCGAACCGCGTCGGTCGCCGAGAAAGCCGCAGCGGTCGTCGACCTCGCGTACCGGCTGCGGATCATGGGCTCGCTGGCGCTGTCGCTCTGCCACCTCGCTGCGGGCCGGGTCGACGCCGTCTGCTCACTCAAACCGGCGCGCTCGGTCGACATCGCCGCCGCCCAGCTGCTCGTGCGCGAACGTGGGCTCTCGATCGACCTGTTCGAGGATCCGCCATTCGACGCGGCGCCCCTCGACGTCGAAGGGCGTTCACGGGTCGTCGCAGCGGGAACGCCCGAGCTGTGTCAGCAGCTCGCCGCCGCTCTCTCCGCGTAGGCTGCTCCGGCTGGAACTACAAATCCTGGCAGGACGAGTTCTACGAGGGGAAGCCCGCACGCCTATGGCTCCAGCACTACGCGCAGTACTTCGACACCGTCGAGGTGAACAACACGTTCTACCGGCTGCCGCTGAAGTCCTCGGTCGCGCGCTGGGTCGCGGAGAGCCCGCCGGGGTTCCTGTTCACGATCAAGGCGAGCCGCTACTTGACGCACGTCAAGCGGCTGACGGACATGCGCCAGGGGCTCGCGCGCTACTACGAACGGGTCGAGCCGCTCGTCCGCTCTCCGAAGCTGGGACCCGTCCTTTGGCAGCTGCCTGCGACGTTCAAGCGCGACGACGACCGGCTGGCCTCCGCGCTCGCCGCACTCCCTCCGGGACGGCATTGCTTCGAGTTCCGTCACGCGAGCTGGTTCACCGAGCCGGTCTACGAGCTTCTGCGCGCGCACGGGGCGGCGCTCGTGATCGGCGACCGCCCCGAGGTGAAGGAGTTCCAGGCACACGTGTTCACGACCGACTGGACGTTCGTGCGCTTCCACTACGGCTCACGCGGCCGGCGAGGGAACTACAGCGAGGCGGAGCTCGAGGAGTGGGCGCGCCGCTTCGAGGAGTGGAATCGTGACGTCGACGTGCTCGCATACTTCAACAACGACTGGGAAGTGTTCGCCGTCAGGAATGCGTTGTGGCTGAGACGAAGACTGTCAAGCTGAGCTCCGCCGACCGAGTCCTCTACCCGGACGATGGGATCACGAAGGGCGATCTGTTCGCGTACTACGAGCAGGTGGCGTCGACGCTCGTTCCGCACCTCCGCGACCGTCCGTTCACGATGAAGCGCTATCCGCACGGCATCGACGGCGAGGTGTTCTTCCAGAAGCAGGCGCCGAAGCACCTGCCGGACTGGATCCCTACGCGCCAGTACCGGACATGGCGCCGCGAGGGCGGCTCCCGGCTCGTCGACTTCGCGCTCGTGAACTCACCCGAAGCCGTGCTCTTCATGGTGCAGAACAACTGCATCGACATGAACGCGTGGTACTCGCGCGTCGACAAGCCGCACCGTCCCGACTTCGTCCTCTTCGACCTCGACCCGCCGGACGGAGGCTTCGAGCTCGCGATCGAGGTGGCGCACCTGATCAGGGAGCTGCTCGACGAGGTCGGACTGCCCGGCTACGTGAAGACGAGCGGTGCCGACGGCATCCACGTCGTCGCGCCGATCGTCCGCCGCGCG
>JBKOVW010000390.1:0-5115 GCA_046724095.1 Actinomycetota bacterium
CACGTCGATCCGCTCCTCGCCGTGTTCGGTCCTCTCTGGTGGATCTGGCCGAGCCCCGATCTGCTGCTCGTCGTCCAGGCGCTGGCGATCGCCACGGGCGCGTTCCCGGTCTACTGGCTCGCGCGCAAGCACCTCCACTCGCCGCGCGCCGGCCTCGGCTTCGCGCTCGCGTACCTGCTCTATCCGGCGACCGGGTGGCTGAGCCTCAACGAGTTCCACCCGGTCGCGCTGGCGACGCCGCTGCTCCTGTTCGCGTTCTGGTTCCTCGACAACGACCGCCTGCTGCCGTTTGCGCTCTGCGCGGTCGCGGCCGCCGCCTCGAAGGAGGAGATCGGGCTGGTCGTCGCCGGCTTCGGTCTCTGGTATGCGCTCGCACGAGGGCAGGCGGCGGCCGGGCTCGTCATCGCGGCGCTCGGCTTCGCGTGGTCGGCGATCGCGATCGGCGTCGTCATCCCGCACTTCCACACCGCGGGCGAATCGGACTTCTACGGCCGCTACAGCGAGGTAGGCGGCTCGGCTGCCGGCATCGCGAAGACGACCTTCACGCATCCGGGACGCATCGCCCATGCCGCGTTCAGCGGACGCGACCTCCACTACCTGCTCACGCTCGTCGTGCCGCTCGCCGGGCTGAGCCTGCTCGCCCCGCTCGTGCTGATCGCGGCGCTGCCCGAGCTCGCGATCAATCTGCTGTCCGCGACGCCGACGCAGACCTCCATCCACTTTCACTACACGGCCGGGCTGATCCCACCGCTCGTGATCGCCGCCGTGCTCGGGGCGAAGCGGCTCTCGCGGTGGACACTCGCGGCCGCGATGGCCGCGGTGATCGCCGCCCTCGGCGGCAACTACTGGCTCGGTCCGATTCCGGGCTGGCGGCACGTTCCCGGCGGCTCGAAGTTCCAGGCGACCGCCGCGCACGTGACGGAGCACGACCGAATCGCGGCGCGGGCGTTGCAGCTGATCCCGAAAGCGGCCGTCGTCAGCGCGACGAACACGCTCGGAGCCCACCTCTCCGCACGGCGGCGCGTTCTAAGCTTCCCGTACGTGCAGGACGCGACCTGGATCGCAGCGGACGAGACGCAGCCGGGCTACGGCGACCGCTACGCCCCGCTGCCGACGGCGTTAGCTCTCTCGGCGCTACGTCGGGACCCGGACTGGCGTCTCGTCTTCGAGCAGGACGGCGTGCTCGTCTTCAACCGTGCGCCGGCATAGGACCGCGAACAACGCCACGACGAGCAGGTCGCGCAGGGCGACCAGCCAGATGTAGCCGCCGAGCGCGAACACGTCGCGGTAGTGGAAGAACCACACCTGCGCGAGGACGAGCGCTGCCGCCGTCAGCGCCCACTCGAGCGGCTGCAGCAGCACCACGAGCGGGAGGAGCCACACGAGGTACTGCGGCGAGAAGAACCGCGTGAAGGCGAGGAACCCGGCGACAGCAGCCGCGAATGCAGCCGCGAGCCGCTGCGGCTCGTCGCGGCCGCGCCGGTAGAGCCATGCCACGAGCAGCACCGCGAAGAGCTGCAGCAACGAGCTGAAGCCGGCGAGCACGCGCGGCAGCGTCCCCGTCAGGTCGTAGGAGATCGCGTGCCCGGTGCGGTGCACGACGTGGGCGCCGTACCAGCCGAGACGATCGGCGACGCCGAGCAGCGCGCCGCCGAGGCTCTCGACCTGCAGCGCGCGCGCGGCCTGGGCGCGAAAGCTCTCGGCCAGTCCGTGCGGCGACAACGCCAGGAAAGGGAGAATCACGATTGCCGCGACCGCGGCGAACGCGCCGAGCGACCAGAGCGCGGCTCGCCGCCCGGCAGTCCGCCACACGTAGACGAGCGCCGGCGGCAGGAGCACGATCGGATACACCTTGGCGGCGAACGCGATCCCGAGCACCACGAACGCCGCCACCGGCCAGGCCGCGACGAGCAAGGCAAGCGCGACGACCGTTAGGAGCGCGGGCCACGCGTCGTAGGTGTTCAGCGAGATCGGCCCGAGCGCGACGGGGGAGACCGCGAAGAGCAGCAGTGCCGTCCACAGCCGCGCGTGCGTCGCACCGAAGCGAATGAGCAGGAGCGCGAGCACGACGATGGTCGCTGCGCCGCACAGCGTCATCAGCGCCTTGAAGGCCGCGTTGTAGTGGCTCGTTCCGAAGGCCTCCGGCGGGAGGAAGACGGCGAGCGCCCCAGGCGGGTACTCCATGAAGAAGTCGCGGTACGGCACGCGGCCGTCGAACACCGAGTGGGCGAACCCGCCGTAGAGATGGACGTCGCGAAACCGAGCGGCGCGAAACAGGCCGCCGTCGGGCACGGCGCACGCAGCGACGTAGACGGGAATCGCGACCGCGGCCGCGAGCCACGCGTCGCGGCGGTTAGGGCGGGACCTGGACGAAGCCCTGGTCGCCGTTGGTCTGGGTCTGCGTCGGCGTCGTCTCTTGCGACGGAGCCGAGTAGCTGCCCGACGAGCTCGAAGACGTGGAGTAGTAGCCGCCGCTCATCGCGTACTGCAGCGTGCGGGACGTCCACACCGGTTCGTGCGTTGCGACGGGGAACTCCTGTGGGAACGGCGCGTACTTGATCGCGGGCTCCATGAAGTACCGCCAGATCGTCGCCGGGAACGTCGGGCCGGAGACCTCGATGCCGTGCACCGAGAGCATCGGGATCTCGCCGCGCGGATAACCGAGCCAGATCGTCGCCTCGAGACCCGGCGTGAAGCCGCAGAACCAGGCGTCGGCGAAGTTGTCCGTCGTGCCGGTCTTGCCGGCCGAGGTCGCGCCGAAATAGGCGCCCGTTCCGGTGCCGCTCGTCATGTTCTCCTCGAGGATCCGGGTGACCTCGGACGCGACCCAGTCGGGGATGACGCGCTTGCGCTGCGCGACTCCCCAGCCGGCCTCGCGATCGACCTTGCCGCCGGGAAGGATGACCTTGCGGATCGCCATCGGCTTCGAGTAGACGCCGCCGGCGGCGATCGTCGAGTAGGCCGAGGCGAGGTCGAGCGGCGTGACGACGCGCGAGCCGAGGCCCATCGACGGAACGTAGGCGCCGTCGCTCGTGCGCAGATCGGTGCGGACGCCGAGCTTGTACGCCATCTTGGCGACGTTCTCCGGGCCGACGTCCAGCGTCAGGCGTGCGAAAACGGTGTTGTCGGAGCGCAGCGTCCCGTTCTCGATCGACGTGGCGCCGACGTAGGTGTGGTCGTACGTCTGGGGGCACCATGCGGTCGGCGGATTCGTGTCGCAGGAGCCGGTCTCGGACGGGTCGTACTTGAACGGCGCGGAGAGGTACTCGGTCGACGGGCTGATCCCCTCCGAGATCGCCGTCGCAAGCACGAACATCTTGAACGTCGAGCCGGGCTGCCGCCGCGCAGACGACGCGAAGTTCACCTGGTTCTTCGGATCGCCGGGGCTGACCTCGGTCATCGCCCGGATCGCGCCGTTCGACGGGTTGATCGCGACGATCGCCGCCGCCGGGTCGGTCGAGTACGGCAGCGTCCGCTTGATCGCGATCAGAGCGAGCCTCTGCAGGCGGGGATCGATCGTCGTGTAGACGCGCAGCCCGCCGCTCCGGACCGTGTTCGAGCCGTACTGTCGCTGCAGCTCGTCGCGCACGTAGCTGAAGAAGTAGGGCTCGCGGATGCGCGAGTAGAGCCGTCCCGCTTTCAGGTGCAGATGGCGATCCGCGACGGTGTCGGCGTACTGCGTGGCGGTGATGTACCCACTTCCGAGCATCGCGCGCAGCACCTCGTCTCGCCGCGCGATGGCCTGCTGCGGACGGTGAAAGGGATCGAAGACCGACGGTGCCTGCGGCAGACCGGCGAGCAGTGCGGCCTGCGCGAGCGTCAAGTGCCGCGCCGGCTTCGAGAAGTATGTCTGCCCGGCCGCCTCGATCCCGTACGCGCGATTCCCGTAGAAGACCTGGTTGATGTACGAGTTGAGAATCCAGCGCTTCGACTTCTCGCGCGCGAGCTTGATCGCGAGGCATGCCTCCGTCGCCTTGCGCCCGAACGTCTGCGAGGGCTTCTTGATGTACAGGTTCCGCGCGAGCTGCTGGGTGATCGTCGAACCACCCTGGACGACGTGGCCGGCGCGCACGTTCGCGAACAGCGCACGAGCAATGCCGGCGTAGTCGAGGGCGCCGTGCTGCCAGAAGCGGCGGTCCTCGATCGCCACGGTCGCGCGCGCGACCCACTTGCTCATGTCGCTGAGATCGACGGGCTGGCGGTTCTTCTCGGCCGGGATCGAGCCGAGCAGCGAGCCGTCGGCGGCGTAGACGAACGAGTTCTGGCCGACGTCGACGGGCCGCAGTGAGTTCAGGTCGCAGCTCGACATCCACACGGCCGCGCCGGTGAACCCGCTGACGACGAGGATGAGCACGACTGCGATGGCCGTGCCGGCGACGAAGTGGGCGACTCGTCGCCGATGGTTGCGCACGCGCTCGCGGCGCTTGCGCCGGATGTGCGCGAGCAGCTGGTCGGGCTCCCGCCCGCGCCCCCGCCCGCGAGGCGGAGGCGTCACGCGTACACGCCTTCGGCGCGCAAAGCGTCGTAAGCCTGCAGGCGCAGCTCCCGCTCGAGCCGCTCTGCGGCGGGCTCGTCCTCTGCCTCGGCGCGAACAACGACGGTCGCGTTGCCGGAGAGGTCGCTGACGAAGACGTCCGCGCCCTCCCTCAGGCCACGCAAACGGTCGACAACTGCGCCGACATCGCGACCAAGTGGAACCTGAAGGGTGATCTCGGCGACCTTCTCTCGACTGCGAATCGTGGAGTTGCGGATGGTATCCGAGGCCAGCTTCTCGTTCGGGATCACGAGACGGTCGCCGTTCCGCGTGCGCACGAAGGTGTAGATGAGGCCGATCTCCTCCACGATTCCTTCGGTGTCCTCGATGATGACGTCGTCACCGAGCCGGACCGGCTGGGTGAACGCGATCAGCAGCCCGGCGACGAAGTTCCCGAGCGTGCGCTGGGACGCGAAGCCGATGATGATTCCGAGCACTGCCGACGAGGCGAGGAGGCCGCCGGCGACGGCCCGTACCTGTGGGATCACCAGCAGCGCGGACAGCAGCCCGATGAAGATGATCGCGGTGGTGACGCTACGCCGGACGACGCGGTAGCGCGTCATGGTCTCCGGCGTCAGTTG
>JBKOVW010000099.1:0-22140 GCA_046724095.1 Actinomycetota bacterium
GCATGGCAACCAGATTGTCGAAGGTGCCGAGGTCCGACGCGAAGTCCGCCCACAGCGGCGTTCGCACAGCCGTCCGAACCGCGTCGGTCGTCGTCATCCGACTCGTGTTCGCGCGAACCTGCTGTGCAAAGGCGAGCCCGACGACGAGCGCCGCTGTGACGCCGGCTCCGGCGAGCAGCGCCCGGCCTCGTGGGCGCCGCACGGCAACGACGATCGCCAGCGCGGAAATCGCGGCGAAGACCGCCAGCCCGCGCAATTGCAACGCCACCGCAGCTGCACCGGCGACGAGCGCGGCGGCGACAGCTGTCAGGCGGACCGCGTGCGTCCGGCACCTGTCGCAGCAAAGCACCAGCGTCAGCGCACAGAGACCCGCCCCCTGCACCAGCCAGACGCCGATGAACCCGTACGCGCTGGAACGCTGGTCGGCTCGGAGCGACACAGCGGACGAGAGCAACGCGTAAACCCCTCCTTCGCGAACGAAGAGCGCGACCCACAGCAGCGTTCCAGCGGCGAGAACGCTCACCGGGAGCAGCCAATGTGGCGTGCTCCGATATCGCAGCGCAGCGCGGCGGCGGCCGTGCCGTCCCAACGCCGCGACATACCCAAGACACCAGGCCGCACAGCCGACACCCCCCACGGCAACGGCGGATGTCAGCGCGGTCGAGTCGAAGCCCAGCTGTCCGAGAGCCAACGTGGCGTGGTCTGGAAAGAAGTAGAGCTCGAGCGGTCGCAAGACGAACAACACCAGCCATGTAACCGCCGCGACGCCGAACGGCGAGATCGCGACCGCGAAGCGAGAACGGTTCGTGCGCTCATACACGCACCAGGCCGTCGTCCCGATCGCGATCGCAATTGCAGAGACGGCCCCCGCGAATGCGCCCGGGCCATGGCCGAGGCGCGCCGTCGCCAGGAGCACCGACGCGGTGGCGCAGCACGCGAGCGCGCCGGCGGCCGAAAGGAGCGACGGATCCAGGCGCGAAGCGGTCCGGTACGACGTGCGGGAAGCGTGCGAGACCGTGGCGATTCCGCCTCTTTCCATCGACGCAGCAGGAGTCCTCCGGCACGAGTCGTAAGACGGACCGCACGATGAACGGTCCGCTGCGTTCCACCACGACACTTGCCACGCTCGTGCTTGCTCCGATGCTCGCCTCGGGCTGTGGCGGATCGGGGAGCCTGGCCCCCCAGGCATATCCGGCCGCGGCCGAGCAGCTCGTCTCGGCGACAGACCTTCGACACCTCGACGAGACCTCTCCGGCATACGCGCTGATGGCATGGTGGCGTGACACACAGTTCGACGATCGCGCCGGCTACCTGAGCCATCTCACGCGGGGGATACGGCTCCGGCTCGACGTCAGTCAGGTGGATCGGCAGCTGCCGATCCTGGCGGCGGGAATCAGGACCGCGAAGCCGCAGATCCTCAGCACCGAATTCGCTGCCGGCGATGCGACCGTCTACACGAAGATCGTCTTTCGCCAGCCGATCGGCGCCACGCGTTACGTGACGACGACCAGGCCGCAGGCATTCCACCTCGTGCGTGTCGGCGGCACCTGGCACCTCTCCGACACGTCCTTCGCAGATTCGATGACGGCAGCGGCGCTCAGCGCCATGCACAAGTCCGACAGCTAGCCGGATCCGGCTCTACTCCACCGTCCTCGATCGAGGATCGAGTAGGCGGAGTCGCTCAGCGACGTATTTGCGACCCGAACGTAAAGGGCCGAGCGTGGGTCGCCCGGCACGGTCGGGATCTTCGAGGCATCTGACGAAATGCGCACGAAGTGATGCCCCGGCTGCAGGGTGAGCGTGCGCTCGACGACAGTGCCTGTCGGCGAAACCCGGACGAGCTGCGTCGACTGATCCGGATAGGAGACAACCGCGTTCGACTGGCCGCTCAGCTCCGCCGCCAGGACGAACCTCAGCGTTACACGGCGGCTCTCGCCCGTCGGGTTGTCGACGCCGAAGTACGCCTCCCTGCCCTTCGACCAGCGCCAGGCGTTCGCGCCGCTCCGCTCCTCGTCCCAGAAGCTTCCGTTCCACTCGAGCGTGACGGGATGCAGCGCTGCCGTTCGCAACCGGGAGATCTCGGTGGGCGAATAGTGTGATTGCAGCCAGCGCCGAAGCGGCCGGAGGTCGTAGAACAGCAGCCTGCCGTCGGCGCTGACGAGCGGGCGCAGCCGCAAGAGATGCTGTATCTCGGTCTTCGCAGCCTGACCGTTGTCAGCGTACGCCGACCGGTCGATCGTGAGCCCTTCGAAGCCGCTCGCCGTGACGACCGGCAACGCGAGCCTTAGCGGCGACGCCGACAGCGTCGCGTTCCAGTCGGTCGCCCGACCCTTCACTGAACCGTAGCTCCAGCGCAGGTCCTGCGTGTGCAGATATTCCTTGAGCCCGGCATAGTCGTTGGGCCCGGGGACCCCCGACTCGGGAAACGGGACATACGGCAACTGGTAAACGGCGGCGCCGGAGGGCAGACGACGGTCGATCGTCTGGACGAATCGCGCATCGCTCGCAAACGACCGATGGATCTCCTTGTACGGCGGGACGAACGCGGAGCTCGTCTGATCGAGCACGCCGAGCGTGACGATGACGACGAGGACGACGGGAAAGACCAAGGCAAACGCGGTCGCCCGCAGCCGGCGTCGGAGTCGATCCAGCAAGAACCCCACGGCGAGCAGTGAGAAGAAGCCCACCAACACCGAGAGTCGGTTCCACGCATGCAGCTGTGGCGTCACCGTGTAGCTGAACACGCTCGAAAAGCCGGCAGTCGTCGCAAACAGCAGGACGATTACGGTCGCAGCGCACGCGTGGAGGAATGGTGCGCCTCCCACTCGCCATGATCCGCGCACGACGGTGATGAACCCACCGCCGAGCAGGGCGAGCAGTCCGAACGTGCCGATGAACCCGAGCGTCTGTCCGCCTTCGGAGCTGACTGGCGAAGTCGAGTCGTACTCCTCCTTCATGTGTGCCAGCGGCTTCAGGCGATGGTCATCGAGCGGCAAGACGAGATCGGCGATCTTGAGCCCGTAGAGCTCGGTCTCGAAGGCGGAGCGCTTGCCCGCCACCTCGTTCGGGCCATGGTGAATCCGATACGCGATCGCCGGCGCCGCCGTTGCAGCGAATGTCCCCACCACGATGCCCGCCAGCGCGAGGGCCTTCAAGGCTTCGCGAACGCTGTGGCGGGCAATTCCCGCGATCACTGCGGCGATGACGAGCAGGATCGCGGCGGCGAAAGCGTAATAGGGCGAGCTCGCTCCGAGCACCAGGCACACTCCGAACGTGGCGAGGTTTCGACGCGTGACGAGACGACGCCAACGACTCACCGACTCGCCGGCGCTGTCGAACAGGGAGTAGCTGCCGAAGACGCCGAGCAGCAGGTAGGCGATCAGGGGGACGACGTAGTACGCGGACAGAAATGCATGCGCCTCTCCTCGCTGGAAGTGGTACGGCAGCAGGGCAAAGAGCACCGAGCACGCGGCGGCGACGCCGCGCGAGACCTGGACGCGACGCATGACGATGAACGACGCAAGCGCAGTGAGCGGAAACGTGAGCAGGAAGAAGACGTTGACGGCCGCGATCGGATTCCCGAGTGCAATGACGAGCAGTTTCAGAATCCCGAGGTTCAGCGCGTTCCCGATCGGGAAGTCGTAGAGCTGCTGCCCGAGCGGCGCCGCTAGCTGAGCATTCGTGTAGTACCAGCCATGTGCGAGGTTCTTCGTGACGGCCTCGACGAAGAGTGCATCCCCCGAATAGTCGTACGGCAGTCCGAGGCTTCCCTGCCACAGCTCGAGCACGGCACCGGCGGAGACCAGCGCGGCGATCGCAGCGAGGAGCCCGAAGGTCGCCTCTTTGACGTGGCACCGGCACCAGTCGAGAACGGCTGTGATCCGGTCGCCAGTGTGAAGCTCAGATTGGCCGGCACGACCGAGATCGGAGACGGCGGCGTCAGAGCCCACGCGCAGCAGTGAGGTCGACACCCTTTCGCTCACCGAGCTCTCCGAGACAGCTGCGGAGCTGATTCACGAAGCGTGCGCGGGAGAACCGCCTCGATCCCGCTGCGATGGCCGCTCGATCCCACGTCGACGCCCGCAACCGCCGCACCGCCGAGCGGATCAACTCTGGGTCCAGTCGCTCGAGCAGGACGCCGTCGACGCCGGTCCGGACTATGTCGCGTGCACCACCGCGCGCCAACCCGATAACCGGCGTGCCGGCCGCGAGAGCCTCGACCATCGTGATCCCGAAGTCCTCGTCGGCAATGTGGAGGAATCCGGAGCTGCGCTCGAACAGCATGATCAGCTCTTCGCGCGAGACCCAGCTGCGGAGCTCGACATTCGAAGGGAGGTTCCGCCGCAGCCGCGATTCGAGCGGTCCGACGCCGACCATCGTCAGTCGATACGGAAGGTCGCGGAACGCTTCGACGACGAGCTCCGGATGCTTGTAGCTGACGAGCCGATGAACCCAAAGGAACCTATCCGGGTCTTTCTCCCGCCTCGGGTCGAATTCCTCCACGTCGACCGGCGGATGGACTACAAGGGCGTCGCGGCCGTAGAAACGCCGAATGCGAGCGCGAACCGCGGTGGAGATGGCGACGTAGGCGTCTGGCCGGCTCGACGCGATGTGGTCGATCTCACGCAGGCGACGCCGCATGAGGGCGAGCGCCAGGCCCCGCGGGCCGCCGACCCGCCCCTCTTCGACGTCCGGGAGCCACGCATATCGAAGGGGCGTGTAGCAGTAGCAGACGTGCAACGCGTCGCGGCGCACGTTGATGTTCGCCGCAAAGGCGTGCGACGACGAGACGACGACGTCGTAGGCGTCCAAGTCGAGGCGGTCGAAGTACCGCGGCATCAAGGGCAGAAGGTTCCGCCACAGGCCCGGTGCGTGATCGCGCTGGCGAATGCCGGGCAACGAGGCCAGTCTCGACTCGCGTACGATCGTGGAGGCGAGGCCCGGCGGAAGCAGCTCGTGCGCCGCGTGGAACGTGTAAATGTCCGGGGCGCGCACGAACAGGCCAGTGCGCATCGCGTCGACGACGCGCTCGGCGCCGTGAAAGCCCTGGAACCAATCGTGGACGATCGCCGAGCGCGCGGTCAGCGGCGGTGCGGCTTCCGCACGGTCGATGACGGCGTCTAGCACTTGATCGGACCCCCGCACCCAAACGGGTAGATGACGCGGTCCCGCGTCGGCTTCAGCGAGAACGGCAGCGAAAGGTCGTCGCGGCCGACGATACCGGCGCGGACGGATATGCCGGCGAACCGCGGGAGGTTGCGCTGGAAGATACCGTGCGCATTCGTCGAAATGCTGCCGAGCGGCTGCCAGCCCTTGACGGTGCGCCCTTCGACGAGGACTCGTTCCGGGACGCCGGCTGGTGTCCTGCCCCACACGAAGAGCCCTCCGGACCGGCGAAACGCCACGAACGGAAAGCGGAAGGCTCGCATGGCCGGCTTCGGCTTGTCCGCGACGACAAGCCTGCCGCCGTAGAAATAAAGGCCGGACTGGTACGGACTCGTCCTGAGGGGGTCATCGCGGAGACGGAACCAGGTGGCGAGGCTCACACCGCTCCGCCACATCTCGTACAACGCCTGCGCAACCCAACGCGCGTGTAATCCCAGCGGTACGCCGCGCGGGTCGGGACCAGACGTGTCCCAGCTGAATTCCGTCACGAAGAATCGAACCGGACGCGCGGCCACGACATGCCCGGCCCTCACGGCGGCGCGAAGGAGTGCATCCATGCGCGCGAGGTCGCCGAGCGAGACGTCGTCCGCACTGTAAGCGCGATGCGTCGGGCCGCCGTCCGTGTACGGGTTGTGGCCCCACGCGTCGAAGGGGACGCGGGTCGCGCAGGTCGGGCGGTACGGCCGTCTTTTCGACATGCACAGCAGCTCGCGCATGAATCGCATGGGTGCCGTCACCTGGATGTCGCGCGAGCGATGGCCGAATGGCGCCGTGCCGCCGGCGATGACGACATTCTCCGCGTTCACGCCGTGCACGGCAGGCGTGAACGCCGCGAGCATGCGGCGATAGATCGTGGGCGACAGCGAAACTCGGCGGCGGAATTGCGGGGACAGTTCGCGGTCCGCATTCGGCTCGTTCCACAGCTGCCAATACCGGACGGCCGGCAGCGTCGCACCGTCGGCGGCGAAGTCACCGCTGTAGCGGAGCGCCGTGGCGCGCACGAACCGTGCGAGCTCGGCCGGATCCGGCCACGTCGTTGCGCGGCCTCCGGCCGCATCGCGAGCCCACCTCGGCGCGCGCGTGATATCGAGGATCGGCTGCAGGCCCTGCGCCGCCGCCCGCCGCACCTGACCGTCCGTGAGGGTCCACTTGTACTCGGGAGCGCGAGGATCCGCCGGATCGAACCCAGCGGCACGAGATACGGGCGCCACCCAGTTCCAGTAGACGACGATCCGGACGGTGGTCGCCCCGGCCGCACGGACGTGACTGAAGGCGATGTCGGCCGAACCGCCAGCGAGGGCGGCTTGGTCGATCACGCCCGTGTCGAGGCGGTCGGGCGCAGCTGCGGCAGGCGCCGGCGCCACAGCGAGCGCAATCGAGCACGCGAGAACAGTGCGGCGACGCACGTGGCGGTCGAGTCTAGAGGGCGCTCCGGTCGGCACTGGTACGGAGGCCGTGCATCCAGCCGCCTGGCGCGCTAGAGTCGCGCGCTTCTACTGTCGAGCTCAGAGCTGCGGTGCAAAAGGTCGGCAAAGAGACCGTCCGGAGGCGGAACTGGCCTCGCGCGAAGGTGCACAGGTGGGGAATCTTCCCGCAAACTAATCGCATGTTGGCAGCGATCGTCGGCGTCACGATCGCCCTTCTCGCCCCTGCGTCCAGCGGCGCCGGCACGAGCGCCGCCGCGACGATCACCAGCGTCAGTCCTACGAGCGGCGCCGTCGGCAGCGCCGTCACGATCACAGGGACGAACTTCGTGAACGTCAGTCAGGTGACGTTCTACGACTCGCCGTCGCCGAGCTGGACGGTGAACTCCAACACATCGATCACCGCCGTCGTCCCGGCGGGCACCCCCTCGCCCGGACGCTGGCGCGTCGTCACACCCGACGGCACAGCCGTTTACGACCCCACGTTCACCGTCACCGGCACACCGACGATCACCAACGTCAGCCCGACCAGCGGAGCGGTCGGCAGCGCGGCCACGATCACCGGCTCCAACTTCGCAAACGTCACGAAGGTGACGTTCTACGACTCGCCGTCGCCGAGCTGGACGCTGAACTCCCCGACATCGATCACCGCGGTCGTGCCCGCCGGGACACCTTCGCCGGGCCGCTGGCGCGTCGTCAACCCTGCCTACACCGCCGTCTACAACTCGCTGTTCAGCGTCACCGCGTCGGATACGACTGCGCCGACGACCCCGACCGGCCTCAGCGTCACCGGTACCACGCAGACGAGCATCTCGCTGACCTGGAATGCATCGAATGACAACGTCGGCGTCACCGGCTACAACGTGTACCGCGACGGCACGCTCGCTGCGACCGGCAACACCACGAGCCTCACCGCCGACTCACTCACGTGCGGGAAGACCTATGGCTTCACCGTGCAGGCCAAGGACGCCGCCGGCAACCTCTCCGGCCAGAGCCCGAGCGTCGGTGGAAGCACGGCTGCATGCAGCAGCGGCGGCGACCCCGTCATCACGGCCTCGGGGGACATCTGCAACTCGAGCCTGAACTGCTCCGCGACGGCGACGCTGGTGGAGCAGATCAACCCGACACGCGCGTTGACGCTCGGCGACAACGCCTACAACGATGGCTCCCTGACGCAGTACAACACGTACTACAACCCGAACTGGGGTCGCTTCAAGGCGAACACGAGCCCGTCGACCGGGAACCACGAATACCACACCTCCGGCGCCGCCGACTATTTCACGTATTTCGGTTCGACGCTGGCGCCCGGCCCGTACTACTCGTATGACATCGGCGCCTGGCACCTCATCTCCCTGGCTTCGAGCTCCGGCGTCAGCCCGAGCGGAGGCGGAGCCGAAGAGACGTGGCTCAAGCAGGACCTCGCGGCGCACACGAACAAATGCGTTCTCGCCTACTGGCACGAGCCACGCTGGTCGTCCGGAACGACGCACGGCAGCAATTCCTCGTGGAGCGCGATCTGGACTGACCTCTACGCAGCGCACGCGGATGTCGTTCTGAACGGCCACGAGCACAACTACGAGCGCTTCGCCAAGCAGAACCCGAGTGGTGCGGCGGACGCGGCCGGGACCCGTGAGTTCGTCGTGGGGACCGGCGGGGCCAGCCACGGTTATCCCTTCGGCACGCCTCTCGCCAACAGCCAAGTTCGCAACGACAGCACCTGGGGTGTGCTGAAGCTCACGCTCCACGCCACCGGCTACGACTGGCAGTTCGTGCCGGTCGCGGGCAGCACCTTCACGGACTCGGGCAGCGACTCGTGTAGTTAGGCTGCACCGCGACACGATCACTGCCGCGGCATCGCACATCCGAAGACCCCTCGCGCTGTTCGCGCTGCTCGCCGTGAGCGGCTGTTCGAGCGCCGGCACGGCCGAGTCTCGACATCGGGGTGTGCTCGATACGATCGTGACGCTGCACGGACGCGGCGGAATCCTCGGGCAGCGCGGCTACGCAATCGGTCCCGTCGCCGCAACATCGCGCGACGTCGTCTGGGCCGCGGCGTCGAGCGACGAGGCCGACGACGTGCTCCTGCTCAGCCGCAACCTGCGCACGGGCGCGAGCCGTGTCCTGGCGCACAGGCTCTTCGAAGCGTTCGGCCTGGCGAGCGCGGCGGGCTCCGTCGTCTACGCAACGGTGTCGGGAGCGAGCGCGCAACTCGAGACGAGGCCGCCTGAGGGCGGGCCGGCGCGCATCCTCAGCCGCCGCCTCGCCGCTCCCTTCGATGCACGCGGCGACGTCGTCGCGTGGGCAGAGAGCGGCCCGACGCGCAACCGCGTCCTGTTTCGGAACCTGCGCAGCGGGCGAAGCGGCGTCGTCTTCACCGCTCCGCGTTGCCGCGACTCCCGCTGCTACCGAATCGACCGCGTCACGGTCGCCGATCGCGGCGTCGTGTTCGATCTCGGCTCCGTCGGCCAGGGCTACCCGTCACTGATCGTCAGGCGGAGCTGGAGCGCCGGGCGGCCGTCGTTCGTGCGCGTGCCGAACGATCCGCAGCCGGACCTCGCGCGCGCGTCGGCTGGTGCGCTCTACTACCAGCTCGGTCGCGGCTGGATGGAGTGGAACTTCGGCCGGGCTCTCCCCACGCCGACGTGGCCGCATCGCGTTCGCCCGTGGCTGCTGTCACGCGACGGAACGCGCAGCCTCGTCATCACGGGACGTGACTGCGCGACGACCGTTTCCGTGCGCTTCAGCGGGGGGCGAACGATGACGCTTCCATCACCCCACGCGACGGCGGTGACGACGACGCGCTTCGGAAAAGTCTGCAGACAGCTGACCGGTTTCGCCTCGTCGCACCGGCGCCTGCTTCTGGCGTGGACGCTGACGCCGCAGGTCAGCCTCGAGGCGCACGAGGAAATCGGCGTGTCGGGCGTCATCACCGCCGCTGTCGTGCGCTGAGCGACGCGTCGCCCGAGGACGTTGAGCCGATATCGCGGCGAAACCCGCATGGTTATTGAAGTTCTGCACAACGTCGGCGCGAGCGCTACAGTCGCGCGCTTCGATTGCTGTCGCCCCCCAACCGACAGTCGCTAAAAGGCCACGAAAGGAGATCCCGTCCGAGGGCTGAACTAGCCTCGTCGTAACGTGCTTTCACTCGTTCTGGTGTCCAGGAACCACCAGACCGAGACGAATCTTTCGCCCATGTGGGGAGCCGCCCCCCGACATAGTCGCCTGCTGGCCGCAATCATCGGCCTTGCTGCAATCCTCCTCGCCGCACCGGCTTCCGGCGGCGCCGAAAGCACCGCCGCAGCCGCGATGATCACGAGCGTCAGCCCGACGAGCGGACCCGTCGGAAGCACCGTGACGATCACGGGAACGAACTTCGTGAACGTCAGCCAGGTGACGTTCTACGACTACCCCTCGCCCAGCTTCACCGTGAACTCGTCGACGTCGATCACAGCCGTCGTGCCGTACGGAACGCCCTCGCCCGGCCGCTGGCGCGTCATTACGGCGGCCGGAACCGCCGTCTACGACCCGACGTTCACGGTCACCGGCACGCCGGCCATCGCGGGCGTCAGCCCGACGAGCGGCGCGGTCGGCAGCGTCGTCACGATCACGGGATCCAACTTCGCCAACGTCACCGGCGTGACGTTCTACGACTATCCATCGCCGAGCTGGAAGCTCACCTCGCCGACATCGATCACCGCTGTCGTTCCAGCCGGCACACCGTCTCCGGGGCGCTGGCGCGTCATCAATCCCGCCTACACGGCTGTCTCCAGTGCGACGTTCGCAGTGAGCGGCACGCCCACGATCACGAGCATCAGCCCGATGAGCGCTCCGGCAGGAAGCAAAGTGACCATTTCGGGATCGAACTTCGTCAACGTCACCGGCGTGACGTTCTACGACGCTCCGTCCCCCAGCTTCACCGTCGCTTCACCGACGTCGATCACGGCGACGGTGCCGTCCGGGACACCTTCGCCCGGCCGCTGGCGCGTGATCAACCCGGCATACACGGCCGTGTTCGACCCGCTGTTCAGCGTCGGCGGTGACGTCACGGCGCCGAGCGCACCTACCGGGCTCAGCGTCACCGGTGCGACGCCGAACAGCATCACGCTCGGATGGAGCGCCTCGACCGACAACGTAGGCGTCAGCGCCTACAACGTCTACCGCGGCGGCAGCGTCGCCGGGACGAGCGCTGCCACGAGCTTCACCGTCGGCTCGCTCAGCTGCGCGACCACCTACAGCTTCACGGTCCAGGCGAAGGACGCCGCCGGCAACCTCTCGCCTCAGAGCGCGAGCATCAGCGGCAGCACGAGCGCTTGCCCGTCCCCGCCGGCGTCGCCGCCGCCGCCGGCGTCGCATCCGCCGGGAGGCGGCTGGCTCATCCGGTCGGTCGACGACGGCGCGAGCACCTACACGGGCTCCCGCAACGACGACCCGATCGTCTTCCCGAACCAGCCGGGCGCCAGCCACTTGCACGACTTCTTCTGCAACGCCCAGACCACCGCTTCGTCGACGTACTTGCAGATGGTCGGCGCGTCCACCGTCTGTCCCTCGGGCGACGCCGCAGGCTACTGGGCTCCGGCGCTCTACAGAAACGGCGTCAAGATCAACCCCGCGGGGTCGGGGATCCGGGAGCAGATCTACTACCGCGCGAACAACATCACCGCCGCGGTCCGCGTTACGCCTTTCCCGGCCGACTTCATGATGATCGTCGGCGACTCGCACGCGACGTCGCTCGACGACGCCAATGCGGTGAACGCCGGCTCCGGGCTCGGATCGAAGATCGGCACCGAGCTCTACTGGGGCTGCTCCGACAACAGCGAGTCCGGCAAGCCGACGACGCCCATCAACTGCAGCACCGGAATCATCACCGTCCACCTCGGCTTCCCGAACTGCTGGAACGGCGTGAAGGTGACCGGCGACCAGATCAAGGCCGGGACGATGCGCTGGCCGTCGTCGGGTTCCTGTCCGCCTGACTTCCCGATCACCTTGCCGCGGATCATCGAGCGGTTCGAGTATCCCGTCGGCACCGACTCGAGTGGTGTCACGCTCTCCTCCGGACCGACCTACACCCTCCACGCCGACTTCTGGAATACGTGGAAGCAGTCGTCGCTCCAGTATCTCGTCGACAACTGCCTGAACGCCGCGGTCGACTGCGGCACGAACCCGGCGGTCCCCTAGCTCAGGCTCTACCGGCCTCCGACGACGTCTGCCGGAAGGTCGCGCCGACGCCGGGCGAGGTCCCGGGGGCCCGCAGCAGGAACCACAAGAGCACCAGTGAGTTCACGGTGTACGCGACCGCCGATGCGACGGCCGCGCCGGTTGCGTGGAACCGCGGAATCAGCAAGAAGTCCAGAACGACGGTCACGACGAGGCCGACGCCGACTGCCACGGAATTTGCCCCCGGGCGACCCACGCCGTAGAGGAAGGCCGTGCCGACGGCGCCGATGCCCTGCGTGACCAGGCCGGCGAGGATGATTTGCGCCGGCAGCGTCGCCGAGCCGAACTGGGATCCATACATCGTCGGAATCAGGAAGCCGGCCGTGAGGAAAAGCGGAACGACGGTCACACCCGTGATCAGCGCCGCCCTGGGCAGCAGCTTGCGCGCCCACGTGGCCGCCTTCAACGGCCCGGCCTTGGCGAATCTGGGATAGAGGACGTACGTCACGGACATGCCGGGAATCCGCACGAGCTCCGCGAACTTCGACGCGACCGCATAGACGCCGAGCACTGCGGGACCGGTCAGCGCGCTGAGGACGATGAAATCGAGGCGGAGGTTCAGCAAAGAGATGACGCCTCCGGTCTGCGCGCGAACACCGTACGAGGCGATTGCGCGCGCGAGTGGCTTCGACGGTCGCATCGGCCCGCTGAAGAAACCCCGCCGGGCGAGGCGGATCCATGCGAGCGACAACGTCAGCAAGTCCGCGACGATCATTCCCGCCAGGACAGCCGTCAGGCCGCTGATGCCGATGAGCACGACAATGCCGTACACCGGCAGGAAGTTGAACTCCTCGGTGACGATCACGCGGTTTGCGCCGGGAAGGTCGTCCCTCCCCTGCGAGCACGACTTTGCGGTCGCGACCAAGACGCGAGTCAGAACGAGGATCGCCGAAGCGGTGACGAGCCCCATCGACAGATCCGAGAACAACGTACGCTGGAGCAGCGGGGAGGCCGCGAGCCACAGAAGCACCCCGCCGATTCCTCCCCCGAGCGCAATTGCGATCACCGTCGCGGGGAGGCGCCGGTCTTTGCGGTGCTCGCCGGCAAAGAAATACGTGACCGATCCGGGCAGGCCCGCCGAGGACACCACTCCGACGAGGCTCGGCAGCACCCGCATGAGCGCGTAGACGCCGACGGCCGCCGGCCCCCCTGACCGCGCGACCACGAGCGTGGCCACCGCCAGCGAGATAAGGGCCCCGAACCGGGCTCCCGTGTTCCAGATGAGGTCGTGATACCGACCTCCGAGGAGGTGTCGCAGCTTCGTCATTTTCGGCAGCATCACCGCGAACGGCAGGGCAGGCGGTCCCAGCGCATGGCAAATGTCCGTCCCGCGGTCACCCAGCCGTTATTGCATGGGCCGCGAGTGCCGTCAAGACGATTCGGCTCGGAACCCGCTGGACGAAGGTCTAGGATCGCGCGGCGGCGGCAAAGTTAACGTTCGCGCATGCGCACACTCGTGACGGGTGCTGCCGGCTTCATCGGCTCACATCTGACCAAAGCGCTTCGTGACCGGGGACACGACGTCGTCGCGATCGACTCGTTCACGGATTACTACGACCCGAGTCGCAAGCGCGAGAACGCTCAGGGCCTGGACGTTCTCGACTTTGACCTCGAGCACGACGACCTGGACCCGCTGATTCGTGACGCCGGCGGCGTGTTTCACCTCGCGGGCCAACCCGGTGTCCGGGCCAGCTTCGGGTCTGGCTTCGAGCTCTACGTCCAACGCAACGTGCTCGCCACCTCGCGACTCTTTGAGCTCGCGGGCCGCTACGGCGTCCGTGTCGTATATGCCTCGTCCTCCTCGGTCTACGGCGATGCCGAGTCGTATCCGACGCCGGAGGAGGCTCAACCTCGGCCGATCTCGCCGTACGGAATCACGAAACTCTCGTGTGAGCACCTGGCCTACGCGTACGCAGGGGCCGAGGGCCTCGACGCCGTCGGCCTTCGCTACTTCACCGTCTACGGGCCCAGACAGCGTCCCGACATGGCGTTCACACGGATGCTGGAGGCGCTCGCCGAGGGCAGGCCGTTCCGCGTTTACGGCGACGGGTCGGCGTCGCGGAGCTTCACCTATGTCGACGACGCGGTGTCCGGGACGATCGCCGCGATGGAACACCGTGGATCCAGCGCGATCTACAACATCGGCGGTGGCGAAGAGGCTTCGATGACCGACGTCTTCGCGCTGGCGCGCGAGATCTCCGGCAGAGAGCTACTCCTCGAGCACGACGAGGCCGCCGCCGGGGACGTCCGCCGTACCAGCGCCGATTGCACGAGGGCGGCGGAGGAGCTCGGATGGGCGGCATCGACGCCGCTCGCGGACGGCCTCGAGAGACACTGGGCTTGGGTCGCCGATCGCGTCCGGGCGCACTAGCGCCCGCGATGTCTCGAACCGGTCCCGTCAATGTCTGGCTCGTAGGCAGCGATGACATCCGCCTGCGGCTCCCGTGGGTCGACGAGCTCCGCGAGCGCGACTTCGATGTGACGATGGTCGGTTCGGAGCCCGACGATCCCTTCCGCGCCCGCAGCATCCCGTATCACCGCTACTCCCTGTCCCGAGCGCTTGCTCCGTTGTCCGACCTTCGCTCATTCCGGGAGCTGGTCGCCCTGTTCCGCAAGCATGCGCCTGCGATCGTGCACTCGTTCGACACCAAGCCTGCGATGCTGGCGTCCTTCGCAGCGCTGAGGGCGGGCGTGCCGGTGCGCGTTCGAACACTGACAGGGATGGGCTACGTCTTCTCGAGCCGATCACCGCTCGCCCTCGGCTTGCGGCCGGTGGATCTCGCTCTTCAGGCCGCAGCATCGCGCGCGGCGTCCATGACGGTGTTCCAGAACCGTGACGATCAGGCGTTGTTCATGCGCCTTCGACTCGCGCGGGAGGACGCCTCGACGTTGGTCCCGGGCTCGGGCATCGACACCGCACTGCTGCAGAGCCGGCGACCGCCTGCGGAGGAGCTCGAGTCCCTGCGACGGGAGCTGGGCATCGCGCACACCAGGGTCGTAACGATGGTGTCGCGGCTGGTTCGCACGAAAGGCGTCGCCGAATTCTGCGCTGCGGCACGCGCTGTGCGCACCCAACGGCCGGACTGCACCTTCCTGCTGGTCGGCCCACTGAGCTCCGAAGGCTGGCAGGCGGTCTCGCGGCGCGAGGTCGAAGGAAACCCAGACGTGCGCTGGCTCGGCCCTCGTCATGACGTGCCGGCTCTGCTCGCCCTCAGCGACGTCTTCGCGCTGCCGACGTTCTACCGGGAAGGAGTTCCCCGCGCCTTGCTCGAGGCCGCAGCGCTCGGGTTGCCGTTGGTCTCGACGGACATGCCGGGTTGTCGCGATGTCATCCGAGACGGTTGGAACGGGATCCTCGTTCCACCACGCGATGCGCCCGCGTTGGCGGAGGCCCTCCTGCGTCTACTGGACGCCGAACCCGACGAGTTGCGGCAGATGGGAGAGCGCAGCCGCGAACACGTCGAACGCCATTTCACGCTCGAGCACGTCGCCGACTCCTACGCCCGAATCTACCGGCGTCTCCTCGAGCGTCCCGACGCTGCCCCGTCAGGCCCGTAACCAACTCGTCCACCAGTGCGTCGATGTCCGCACCGAACTCGCGGGCATCTGCGTTGCGGACTCGTCGCAGGCGCGAGGCCGATGAGGGGCCGTCGGCAGCCAGGAGCTCGTCGAACAGTCGCGACCCCCGGACCAGCGCAGGCTGCCGCTCAGCGAGCTCCATCCGATCGAGGCGTCCGGCGCGCGAGCGCCGAGCTTTCACCCGCGACTCGACCAGCCCGATCGGCGCCTCGACGAGGACGACGACATCCGGCAACGGCCGTGCGGTCGGCGAAGCCTCCAGCAGCTCCGTCGAGCACTCACGGATCGTGTCCTCGCCGCCGGCGAAGGCGATCGACCACAGCTGCTGAACGGTGCCTTCGTCCAGGAGCTCGACGCCGGGTCGCGCTCGAACTCGGCGCAGGAGCCCGACCAGGAAGAACCAGTTGTAGGAGAGGCGCACGACGTCGAAGCGGCTCTGCTGGCGGCTACGAATCAACGCGCGCCCAACGCGGACCGGCGACGTCGGGTGTCGCAGCATCTCGCCGGCGCCGATGCCGAACTTGTAGAGAACGCGTCTGATCGGCCCGAGCTCATGATTGACGCGCAAGGCCGCCGAGCCGACCGGGATGCCGCCGGCCTCGAGACGCTCACCGACGAGCCGCGCCGCGTGCGACTTCCCCACCCCTGGGAGCCCGACGAACTCCACCACGAGGCTCTGGCCGGCGCTTAGAGAAGGGGCCATAGTCGCTGCTTGACCTCGAGCATGACCGCCTCCAGGTCGGCGTCCGCGTCGACGTCGATGACGCCGGAGCGGGTTCCGTCGAACCGCATGTTCTTGATCAATTGCGTGCGGAACTCCAGCTCGCGTGGGTCGTCGCCGGGCCGTCGTGTGCGGGCGGTCTCCGGCGTGACGAGCAGGCGCACGACGGCGTCCGGGACGACGTTCTCCGCGAGCCCGTAGATCTCGTCCTCCCACCGCGCCAGCGCACGTTTGAGCCCGGAAGGCGATGTGCGCCATCGCCACAAGAGCGGTCCGTCGTTCACTCCCTCGACCTGCACCTGCGGATAGCGATCGCAGATGACGATCAGGCCCCGCTCCCGCGCTCTGGCAGCCGTCCGCAACTTCGACCGCTTCTCGCGGGCAAGAACGAGCGCCCAGAGCGCGCGTGCGAGACTCACCTCGCGAGCGCGCCGCGCCTCGGGGTCGAGCTGCGAAGGCACCGAGCTGCGCTGTCTGAGATCGAGGGCGAGCTTCAGCGGCCGCCGTAAAAGGGACGAAGGCCCGTCGCCGCTTCCGAAGTAGATCGGAATCACATCGACCTTCGGCCGAAGCCACGAATAGAGCAGTCCGCTCACCGACGACTTGCCGGCGCCGTCGCTGCCGATCACCGCGACGATTGCGCCGCCCGTGGGCGCAGAGCGAGCGTACGGAAAGGCACGACGGAGGTACCGGCGATTGACGGTTCCGGCGACCCATCTGAGCTCCCGGCTCCAGCGGATTGCCTGCGCGCCGCTCCGTCCATACGTCCACAGCACCCTCTGGTTGTGGCGCAACTCCCGCCGCAACCGGATCAGGCGACGAAATGCCATGTCGTCGGTGATGGCGAGCTCGACGAGGGCAGCCGCCCGTTCGCCGAGCAGACGCCGCGCCTGCTCGACCGGCGCCCCCGGAGCGACCTGCGCGCGCAACCACGAGTGCTCGCGGCGCATCGCGCCCGACTCGCCTCGCCTCTGGCCCAGAAGAGTGACCGCACGACTGCGCCATCTGATCTTGAGCGCCGCGCGGCACAGGAGGAGTAGCCACTCCAGCGCAGGATCCGCCAGGTAAACGCGCGCCGACTCGTCGAGAGCTCGGGTGTCGAGGAAATCGCGCTCCCATGGCAGGCGGTAGTTCTTGAAGAAACGTTCACCGACGATCAGCCGGTAGTGCAGGTGGAGATGGAGCAGGCGACCGGTCGCTTCGTCGATGCCGAGGTAGTCCTCGACTCCGACGTAGCGGCGGGAAGAGTGAGCAGCAAACCGCCTGAAACCGTGCTCGGCGAGGATGGGCTCGACGACGCCGGCTTGCTGCGCGTCGACCAGCAGATCGAGATCGGTGCTGCCCTCCATTCCGGCGGCGACGTGCTCGTTGCTCTTGAAGTGGCAGTACCGAATGTGACGGCGATGGAGAGCCTCGAAAAGGCGCGCGGTCGTCCTCGCACTGCGTTCTTCGGTCTGGAGCCGACGGACGACGCTCATTCGCGCCCAACGAGGCTGACCGCCGCTACAAGCGCGAACAGCGTCCACACGTGACGCATGTGCAGAACTTCGTAGACGGAGGAGGCGAAGAGCAGCCCCGCAACGGCTCCCGCAAGCGCCTGCGGATTCGGAACGACGCGCCCGAGACCATCAGCGAGCTGCCGCGTCGAAGACGAGGCACTCCTCACGAGGAGGACGCCGAAGAGCAAAAGGAGACCGGCAAAGCCGACGACGCCGCGCTCGAGCAAGGCGGCTACATAGTCGTCGTGGGCCTCCTTGACGACGGGGGCCTGTTCGTTCCGGAGCCGTGATTTGGTCGAGACGGGCCCTGCGCCGAACGCCCCGCTCGTATCGAACAACGCAGTGCTCTCGCGAAAGATCGCCTGGCGAGATTCGGAACTTTGCTCCCCGCGCCCCAGACCGTCGCGGATGTATGCCCACCGGCTGTTCGCTGCGGCGCTCTGGATACTCGACATGCTCACCCACGAATGGACGGCGAAAACGGCGACTGCGCCGAAGGCGGCGGCTGAGATCGCCGCTGCGGCGCCATGTTTGCGGTACGCGATGAACAGGCCGGTCACACCAGCCCCGATCCCGAGCGAGACGAGACCACCGCTGGAGCCGGTCGTGAAGATCGCGGCGAGCAGGACGGCGTAGGCCAGCAAGCGCCTGTTCCGCTTCCGCGGCCGTTGGCAGGCCCAGATCACCATGAACGAGATAAAGAAGTAGTTCGCCGCGATGTTCGGATCGACGAACGTGAGCGCGGTACGCACGCCCTCCGATCCAGATTGGCCCGTCAGCGCTCTGTTACCGGTCGCGACTCCGAGCAGGAGGACCGAGGCCCAGCCGATCGCGCTGTACGCCCACGCGCGAATCACGGTGTCGAGCCGCCGCGGCGACGACGCGACGTTGACGATCGCCCAGCACCAGAGCAGGAGCAAGATGTCCTGGAGCAATGCAAGCCCGCCCGTACGCGGAACCGGCCCACGCAGCGCTCCGATCGCGCCGCCGACCACAAACAGGGTCATCGGAACGATGTACGGAAAGCGGAGCCGCTGTTCGGAGAGGCTCGTCCAGAACAGCACCGCTCCGATCGCGACCACGATCAGGAGGTCCTCCGGCGCGCTGTTGGACGGGCCTCCGGGCACGAGCAGCGGCAGCATCGCGACGGCGGCCGCGGTAGCTCCGACCGCCAGCCGCTCGCCGTGGAAGGGCCGGCTCTCGGACCGCGCGCGCAGCTTCCGAGGAGAGGTCGGCGCCGGCCGTGCCGCTGCTGCTTCGCTCATGAGACTTCGGCTGGGCGCGGAAGCGTCATACCGCCGCGAGCACCGCCTCTATGACGGTGGAGACTTGTGCATCCGTCATGTGCGGGAAAAGCGGAAGCGTCACGAGTCGATCGGCAACCGCTTCTGTCACCGGCAAAGAGCGCTGGGCCTCCGCGCGGTAGGCCGAGAACATGTGGATCGGCGGATAGTGGACGCTCGTCTGGATGCGGCGCTCAGCCAGCTCTGCTTGAACTTCGGCTCGCGGCTTGTGCTCCGGCAGGACGACCACCGCCAGATGGTAGGTCGCGAGTACGTCAGCCCGTGGCGCGAACGGCATCGAGATCCCCGCGACGCCGTCGAGCGCGGCTCGATAACGCCCGACAATCCTCCCGCGCGCGGCGTTGTCCTCGGTCAGGCGCCCGAGCTCGGCGAGCCCGATCGCTGCACGCAGTTCGTCCAGGCGGTAATTGAACCCTTGAAGCACGACGTCGTAGCTCGCGGCGTGCCCGCGGTGACGGTCCCACGTCAGCGTCGTCATGCCGTGCGAGCGGAAGAGACGCATCTTCTCGGCGAGCGCGTCGTCCTGCGTCACGACCATTCCACCCTCGCCAACGGGCAGGTTCTTGTTCGAGAAGAAGCTGAAGCAACCGACCGCGCCGATCGTCCCGCAGGCACGGCCGCGAAACTGGCCGCCCGGCGCGTGCGCAGCGTCTTCGATCACCGGCAGTCCGTGCTGCGCCGCGAGCTCAGCGATCTCGTCCATACGGCAGGCGTGGCCCCCGTAGTGCATCACCAGGATGGCGCGCGTCTTCGGCGTGATCGCCGCCTCGAGATCCGCGGGATCGACGGTGAGATCTGCGGGACCAACGACATCGCAGAAGACCGGCGTTGCGCCTGTATGAGCGATGGTGTTGGCCGCTGCGACGAAATTCAGCGACGGAACGAGGACCTCGTCGCCAGGCCCCAGCTCCAGCGCGAGCAGCGCGAGGTGGAGCGCGGCCGTGCCATTCGCTACCGCAAGGGCGTGCTTCGCGCGGCAGAGGTCGGCAAATGCGCGCTCGAACTCCGCAACGCGCGGCCCCATGCTCCACCACCCGGACCGAACGACATCGGCGACCGCTTGCTCGATCTCATCGTCGACGAGGACGTCGGAGAGTGGGACCGTCCAGCGATCGGTCGTGCTCTTGTCGTCGCGTGGCTCTTCCGGCGCAGCGCGACCTGCCCTCGTTTGCGTGCTCATCTATCTGCGCTCAGCGTACTCTCAGAGTCGCCCGGCAGCGACCCCCGGCGGCGCCGCGTCGCTGATCTCGTTCGTCTCGTCGTTCCACGCCGTCACCGCGCGCTCGTAATCGTCCTGCCGCCCGATGTCGAACCACATTCCTTCGTACTGATAGGCGCCGACGCGCTCTTCGGCGCTCAGCAACGCCTGGACGAGATCCGGGAAGTCAAAGTAACCGTCCGCTGGAATGTATGCCAGCGCACGCGGCTCCAGCACGTAGATACCCATGCTGACGGTCGACGTCATCTCGGGTTTCTCGACGTATGCGTGAACGCGGTTGCTACTGCCGTTCGTCCCGAGATGCAGGACGCCGTAATCGATCTTGATCGGCCGGACCCGCGTCGCGATCGTCAGGAGGTTGCCCTCGCTCCGATGATGGCGGATCAGATCCCGGTAATCGAGCGTCGTAAGGACGTCGCCGTTCATCGCGATGAACGTCGACGCGAGGCCGTCGACCAGTCGCAGTGGAGCTGCGGTACCGAGCGCTTCCTCTTCGTGGACGTACGAGATCTGCACGCCCTCGCGCTTCCGGCTGTTTTCCAGCACGGCCTCGATCAGATGCGATAGGTAGCCGACACAGAGGGTGACGTCGTTGACGCCGTGGTCGCGGAGCTGCCCGATGACGAGCTCGAGGATCGAACGGTCGCCGATCGGCATGAGCGGTTTCGGCAGGACCGACGTGTACGGGGCCAGCCGCGTCCCTTTGCCGCCGGCGAGAACGACTGCGCGCATGGCGGCGTCGCGTGTTCGAGCCGCCAGCTGCTGCTCGAGCGAGAACACTCCTTCGCTCATGCCTGCGCCTCCGCTGCTGCGAGTTCGGGCGCGGTGCGCGGCCGCCGCAACGTCAACTCCGCTGTCGAACGATGGACGGCGACATCTCGCCGCCCCAACACGGCAACCGCGGTCCACACGAGAATCCTCAGATCCATCCAGAGCGAACGACGCTCGGCATAGAGCCGGTCAAGCGCCGCTTTCTGCGGGAGCAACCGTGTGACGTAGGTGCCGACGCGGTCGCTTGGGTCGAGAATCTCGCTCTCCTTGGCAAACGCGAGCTGGCACAAGCCGGTGACGCCCGGCTTGACGGCAAGGATCACCGCGTAGTCGTCACGCCGCATAGCGACGAACTCAGGATCCTCCGGCCGCGGTCCCACGAGCGTCATCTCTCCCTTCAGCACGTTCCAGAGTTGTGGCAGCTCATCGAGCTTCGTCTTCGCGAGCCATCGCCCGATGTGCGTGAACCGGTCGTCGTCGGCGAGAGTCAGGGCGAGACCAGCTGCCCGGTCCTCCATCTTGCGGAACTTCAGCATCGCAAGATCGGCTCCCTGGAACCCGACGCGCCGGCAGCGGAAGAAGACGGGCCCGCGGCTGTCGAGCTTGATTGCGCAAGCGATGATCGCGATCAGCGGCGCGAAGAGCAGCAAGAAGAAGGCCGCGACCAAGATGTCAATCGCGCGTTTGCAGGCAGCGTCAACCACCCCGATCCGAACAGACGTTGACGAAAATTTCGAGCGCCGCATTACAACCTCTCCCCGACGATTCCCCGGTGTTGCGCCGGCAGAAATCACTCAATAGCCGCAATGACTTCCCCCGGTTTTGTGTCCAAGTGGTTATTGCTCAAGTTGGCAAGAAGTGTCAATAGGCCAAAAGGCCAAGCGTCATGCCTCCAGGTCCCCTGCGCAACGGTCTAGGTTGGACCTCAGCTGCCTATGCGGATGGCTAGGTACGCGCTAGCCACGCGCTAGCCATTAACCGCTCAGCCAGCCGCCGTCTATTGACGCAGACCGACGGGAGTGCGACCTTGTCGAGAACAGGGGGACTGCGGAATTTCACGTAAGGATTACATCGGCGCCGCCCGAGAGAGCGGCCGAGGGACAGTGCGCGCGACGGCCGCCGTCGTGGCGGCGGTGGCCGCCTTTGCCGTGCTGGCACCCGGTGCGCAGAGCGCGGGAACGACTCTGTTCGTCGACCAGGCGAACTCCAACTGCTCGAACACGGGAACCGGTTCGGTCTCGCA
>JBKOVW010000273.1:0-5127 GCA_046724095.1 Actinomycetota bacterium
GCGGAGATCGAATGCGCATCGGCGATTTGCCCGTCCTCGTCGGCGAGCACCGACGAACGTGCGCCGTGCAGGACCGCGGCGCGCCCCGTGCCAAGGGACGCCGCGTCGGCCGCCTCGACGCCGATGAGCCGGACGTCAGCGTCGTCGAGGAAGCCGGCGAACATGCCGATCGCGTTCGAGCCGCCGCCCACGCACGCGAGCACGACCTCCGGCAGCCTGGCTTCCGCCTCGAGGTACTGGGCACGCGCCTCGCGCCCGATCACGGACTGCAGCTCGCGGACGATCTCGGGATAGGGGGCCGGACCGACGCACGAGCCGATCAGGTAGTGCGTCGTCGCGACGTTCGTGATCCAGTCGCGGATCGCCTCGCTCGTCGCCTCCTTCAGCGTGCGGGTGCCGAACGCGACGGGGCGCACCTCTGCGCCGAGCAGTTCCATACGCTCGACGTTGGGGCGCTGGCGGCGCATGTCCTCCTCGCCCATGTAGACGACGCACTCGAGCCCGAAGCGGGCGCACACCGTCGCCGTCGCGACACCGTGCTGGCCCGCGCCGGTCTCGGCGACGATGCGCGTCTTGCCGAGCCGCCGCGCGAGCACCGCCTGGCCGAGCGCGTTGTTGAGCTTGTGCGCGCCGGTGTGGAGCAGGTCCTCGCGCTTGAGGTAGAGCCGCTTGCCCGGCGCAAAGCGCTCGGCGCGCGTCAGCGGCGTCGGCCGGCCCGCGAACGTCTGCAGCAGCTCGTCGAGCTCCTTCCGAAAAGACTCGTCAGCTTGCGCGTCGCGCCAGCCGGCGTCGAGCTCGTCGAGGGCGGGGACGAGGGTCTCGGGAACGTAGCGGCCGCCGTACGTGCCGAAGAGACCGGCGGTTGCGCTCATCGCGCCGCCGCGACGAAGGCGCGGACCTTCGCGTGGTCCTTGACGCCGGGCTCGGCCTCGAGCCGGGACGCCGCGTCGACCGCCCACGGCCGCACGGCGCGAACGGCCTCGCGCACGTTCTCGGGCCCGAGCCGCCCGGCGAGCATCACGCGCCCCTCGCGCGCGACCGCGCGCTGCAGGTGCAGCGGGTCCGGCTCGTCCCAAGGCAGGTCGACGACGTGGGCGACGGCTTTGCCGTTCCTGAAGAGGACTGCGTCGCGGCCGCGCACGCGTCCCTCCTCGCGCTCGTAAACCTGTACGAGGTCGGAGCCTGCGTCCTCGCCCTCGCCGACGAAGACCGCGACGCTGAGTCGGTCGTCGGGCACGTCGAGCACCCCCGGCGCGCGACGCGGGCTCTGCTCGGCGAGGATGAACCCGAGCATGTCGGCGCCCGCGTCGATTGCGACGGCGACGTCGTCCGGGCGCGTCAGCCCGCACACCTTGACGAGCGGGCGCGACAGCAGCTCGCGCAGCTTCTCGGCGGGATCGGCGGCCTGCATCAGTGCAGAGCCGACGAGGATCGCATCGGCGCCGGCGAGCTCCGCGGCCGCGCCCTGCGCGCGTGTGTGCACTCCGCTCTCGGCGACGACGACGGCTTCGTGCTCGCCCAGACGAGCGACGAGGTCCAGCTGGCGCGCACGATCGATCGTGAAGGTCGTCAGGTCGCGTGCGTTCACGCCGATCACCTCGGCGCCGAGCGCGACGGCGCGGTGCAGCTCGTCCGGGTCGTGCGCCTCGACGAGTGTCTCGAACCCGAGCTCGCGCGCGTATGAGATGAGCGCCGACGCGCGCGCATCGTCGACGTCGCGAAGGATGACGAGCGCCGCGTCCGCGCCCGCCAGCTTCAGCTTCAGCAGGTCGAGCTCCTCCGTGAAGAAGCCCTTCGCGAGCAGTGGCGCCGCGGTTGCGGCCCGTGCGGCCTTCAAGTCGTCGAGCGAGCCGCCGAAGCGCTCGTCGACGAGGATCGAGATCGCGGCCGCGCCTGCGTTGGCGAACTGCGCAGCGAGGCGCGCCGGGTCGGCGTCGGGCCGGAGGTCTCCGGCGGAGGGGGAGCGCCGCTTCACCTCGGCGATCGCGCCGAGGCCGGGTGCGGCCAGTGCGTCGCGGAGCCTGCCCATCAGGTGGTGACAGTCTGGCGGGAGAAGGTGATCAGCTGCTCGAGACGTTCGGCGGCGGCGCCGGAGTCGACCGTCTCGCGCGCGAGCTCGAGGCCGTCGCGGAGATCCTCGGCGTGACCGCCGGCGGCGATCGCGCCGGCGGCGTTGAGCAGGATCGCGCTCCGGCGGCCGCCGTCCGCGCCGTCGAAGACCTCGCGGACGGCCGCGGCGTTCTCGGCCGGCGTGCCGCCGCGTAGCTCAGCGACGTCGCAGCGCGGGAGGCCGAGCTCCGCCTCCGGATCGAGCGTGCGCTCGCGCACGGTCCCGTCGACGACCTCGGCGATCAGGTTCGGCCCGACGGGGGAGAGCTCGTCGATCCCGCCCGCGCCGTGGACGACATACGCCCGTCGCGCCCCGAGCGTCGCAAGGACGTCGGCGATCGTCCGAACGAGCTCCGCCGAGTAGACGCCGACGACCTGCGCGCGTGCGCCGGCTGGGTTCGTCAGCGGGCCGAGCACGTTGAAGACCGTGCGTGTCGCGAGCTCTTTGCGCACGGGGGCGGCATGGCGCATCGCGGGATGGTGCGACGGTGCGAACAGAAACCCGAAGCCGAGCTCGTCGATCGACTGGGCGATGCGCCCCGGTTCCTGCTCCAGCGTGAACCCGAGCGCCTCGAGGACGTCCGCGGAACCGCACGCCGACGAGACCGCACGGTTCCCGTGCTTCGCGACGGCCGCTCCTGCAGCAGCGGCGACCAGCGCGGCTGCCGTAGAGATGTTGATCGTGTGCGCGCCGTCTCCGCCCGTCCCGGCCGTGTCGACGAGGTCGTCGCGGCGCGGCTGCACCGCGAGGACGTGCGCACGCATCGCCTCGGCGCACCCGGCGATCTCGTCGGCGGTCTCGCCCTTCGCGCGCAGCGCGACGAGAAAGCCGCCGATCTGTGCGGGGGTCGCCTCGCCCGCCATGATCTCGCTCATCACCTCGCGCGTCTCGTCCCGCGTGAGGTCGCGGCCGTCGAGCAGATGCTGCAGTGCGTGTTGGATCATGCGGCCAGGAAGTTTCGCGCGATCTCGCGCCCGAGGGGCGTCAGCACGGACTCCGGATGGAACTGGACGCCGTCGATCGGCAGTTCGCGGTGCCGAACGGCCATCACCTCGCCATCGTCGCTCGTCGCGGAGATCTCCAGCACCTCCGGGATGGTCGCGGCTGCGAGCGAGTGATAGCGGCCGACCTCGATCTCCTCCGGCAACCCGGCGAACAGCCCGCGGCCGTCGTGCCGCACCGTGCACGACTTCCCGTGCACGAGCTCGCGTGCGGCGCCGATCTCGCCGCCGAACGCTTCGACGATCGCCTGGTGGCCGAGGCAGACGCCGAGGGTCGGCACGCGTGTCCTCTGTAGGAGCGCTACGACCCGTTCGGGCGGCCGCCCCGGCCCCGGCGAGACCACGAGCGCCGAGGGCTCCAGGCGCTCGAGGTCCGGAGCGTCGTTTCGCCGCACCACGACGTCCGCGCCGAGCTCGCCGAAGAGGTGTGCGAGGTTGTGCGTGAACGAGTCGTAGTTGTCGACGAGCAGGATCAACGCTGTTCCGACTCCGCCAGGTCGATCGCCGCCTCTACAGCTGCGAGCTTGCGCAGGCACTCCTCATGCTCCGCCGCGGGGTCCGAGTCGGCGACGATGCCGGCGCCCGCCTGAAGGTGTGCGACGCCGTCGCGCAGGACGATCGTGCGAATGGCGATGCACGTGTCGAGCGTCTGCTCGTCCGGCAGGGCGTAGCCGACGGCGCCGGCGTACGGCCCGCGTCGGCGCCCCTCGAGCTCCGAGATGATCTGCATCGCGCGGACCTTGGGTGCGCCCGAGACGGTGCCGGCGGGGAAGCACGCACGCAGGAGGTCGAACGGGCCGACACCGTCGCGCAGCTCACCGCTCACCTGCGAGACGAGGTGCGTGACGTGCGAGTAGCGCTCGACCTCGAGGAAGCGCGTCACGTCGACGGTGCCTGGAAGGCACACGCGCGAGAGGTCGTTGCGGCCGAGGTCGACGAGCATCACGTGCTCCGCGCGGTCCTTCTCCGACGCGAGCAGGCGCTCGGCGTCGCCCGGCCCGCGCTCCGTCGTCCCGGCGATCGGGTTGAGGCTCGCGCTGCGCCCCTCGCACTTGACGAGCGTCTCCGGCGAGGAGCCGATCAGCGCGAGCCCGTCGAGCTCGAGCAGGAACAGGTACGGCGACGGGTTGACCCGCCGCAGCGCGCGGTAGAGGTCGAGCGCCGACGCCGACGTCGGGCGCTCGGCACGTTGCGAGAGGACGATCTGGAAGGCGTCGCCGTCGCGGATGTGCTCCTGCGCGGCGCGCACGCGAGCCTCGTAGTCGCCGCGTCCGGGGGTGCGCTTGGCGAGACCCCGCCTTCCGTTCGCGTGCGGCATCCGCGGCGCCGGACGGGCGAACAGGCGCGCGACCTCGTCCGGGTCACCGCGGATCACCTCGGCGGTGTTCTGGACGTGGTCGAACCGGACGAGGATGTCCGCGACGAGGAAGCGGCTCTCCGGCAGGCCGGTGCTCTCCGCGGGCAGCTCGACGCTCGGCTCGAGTCGGGCGGCGTAGTCGTAGGCGAGGTAGCCCACGACGGGCTCGCCGCAGGCCTCCGCCTCGGCGAGGTAGCAGAGGTGGGAACCGGAGCCGACGAGCGAGTGGCGCCCGAGGCGTCCGCGTTCCACGGACTCGAGCAGGAAGGCGGCGCGGCCCTGGCGGCGCAGCCGCAGATAGGCGCCGAGCGGCGTGACGAGATCGGTTGCGATGTCGGGTGCGATGGTCAAGACAACTCCTCCGGGAGTAGGCGGGGACGCAAAAAGACCTTCCGATCGGAAGGTCGCGGGAGAGCGGAACGGGTTGTCTCTGGCCTAGCTCAGCGCCGGCGCAGGCTCCCGCCCCGCTCGCAGCGCCAGGCCCAGTAGGTGCGAGTGGCAGGAGTCATCGGTCGTCTCAGAGTAGGGATGCCGGTTGGTACCGTCAAGTTGATGAGCCGTTCCGTGATCGTCGGTGCAGTTCGCACGCCGTTCGGGAAGCTCGGCGGCTCGCTCGCCGACAAGCAGGCGACCGAGCTCGGGTCGATCGTCATCCGCGC
>JBKOVW010000109.1:0-4767 GCA_046724095.1 Actinomycetota bacterium
GGGGCGGGCGGCGAGCGCGTCGAGCGCCTTGCGGTTCAGCTCGAGCTTCCGGGTCGGGCTGATCGAGCCCTCGACGGCGAGCCGGGCGAGCTCGTGGCGAAAGACGACGCCGCCCGCCTCGGCTCTCAGCATCCCCGACGCGAGGCACTCGTCGACGGCGCCCACGGCGTCGCCCGCGAGTGCGTCGAGCAACCAAAGCTCGGCCAGCGGCGGTACGACGGCGACGGCAGCGAGCAGCTCCTGAGCCGATGGGCCGAGCTGCGCCTGGCGCGCGAAGACGGCGTCGCGCACCGTGTCCGGGATCTCCTCGGCGCCGGCCGCGATCGCCTCGACGACGAAGAAGGGGTTTCCGCCGGTCTTCCGATAGAGCTCCTCCTCGTCGAGATGGTGCGGTCGCGCGAGCTGCGCGACGGCGGCCGCGGAAAGCGGCTGGAGCTTGAGGCGCGAGCTCCGGTCACTCGTGCCGAGCTCGCCGAGAACGATCCGCAGCAGCGGCGCGCGGTCGAGCTCGTCGTCGCGATATGTGCCGACGACGAGCGCGGGAAACGTCTCCAGCCTGCGGCAGAGCAGGCGCAGGACGTCGAGGGTCGCCTCGTCCGCCCAGTGCAGATCCTCGAGGACGAAGACGGTGGGCACCGGTCGCCGCAACTCCTCCGCCAGGGCCGCGACGACCTCGTGCGGCATCACGTCGCCGGCGACAACGTCCTGCAGCTCGGACAGCGCGAAGAGCGGGCCGAGCGGGCGCGGCGTGAAGAGGGGATCGCAGTTCCCCCAGAGGAGGCGCACGCTGCCGTTCCGCTCGGCGCAGAAGCGCCTGAGCAGCACGGTCTTGCCCACGCCCGCCTCGCCGCGCACGAGCACGAGGCGGCCTCTGCGCTCCGCGGCGACCGCCTCGAGGCTGTCGCCGAGGGCGGCAAGCTCATGCGACCGTTCGAGGAGCTCCGCAGCGCTTCCTGTCACCCGCGGATTGTCAACCGACGGGCGCGGGGGTTCAAGCCCGGCTCAGTGAGGCAGGCGCGCGAAGACGTTGAACGCGGGCTTTTTCTTGCCGCGTGCGGTGAGCATCCCGGACTGCCAGCCGATGCCGAGATTCGTGTCGTCGCGCAGGATGAACCAGACCATCAGGTCGATGCGCGGGTTTCTCCGTGCGATCGAGTACGACTGCCGGACGTACGCGGCCTGGCGCGCGTACGAGACGCCGAAGATGCGGTCGGGCGGCGTCTGCCACGCGTACTCGGTGATCCAGATGCGCTTCTTGCCCCAGAGCTTGTTGACGGCCGCGATCAGCGTGTTGATGTTCCCGAGCTCGATCGCGTTGCCGCCGGGCCTCGATCTCGGCGTCTCGCTCGGGCGGCTGTAGTACGGATGGTGCGCGTACGCGTCGAGGCTGCGCAGCCCGGCACGCTTGGCCGCCGCCATGAACGCGACCGGCGACATCGACGGCCGCGACGAGCGGGCCTGGTTGTTCCCGCGCGGGCCGGTTGCGCCGCAGCCGACCTTCTCACCCGCGAAGTTCGTGAAGTGGACGCCCTGGTAGATCGCCGTGCAGATCTGCGCGTACGAGCGGGGGCTGACGAAGCGGCCGCCCGACGTCTGCTTGAGCCAGTTCGGGTTGTTGGGCTCGTTCCAGGCGAGCCAGTACTTCACCGCCGGTAGGTACGTCTCGTCGAAACGGTCGGTGTTCGGGATGTAGTGGCCGCTGTAGCGCGATGCCGCGGCGTACGCGAAGTTGCGGAGGTCGTTGTAGTTGTTCGGCGGGACGTTGCGGGGCTTGCCGCCGTTCGCCCACGACGGGACGAACAGGAACGTCAGCATGACCTGCATTCCAGATTGCCCGGCGTAACGGATCGCGCGGTCATAGACGCCCCAGTCGTACGCCGGGTCGGCGGGATCCTGCGGGTGCGCAGGCCGTCGCTTCGCGACCTGGTTCCAGTTCAGGTTGACGCGGACGATCTGGACGCGCAGCTGCTTCAGCGTCTTGAACGTGAAGTCCGGGTTGCCGGACAGCGTCATCGCGTCGTCCTGCATGCCGATGAGCATGTGATTCTTCGCCAGCGCAGCAGGCACGCTGAGTGCGGCAGCGAGGAAGAAGATCGCTGCGAAGACCCCGAAGCGTCTATGCAACGACCGGCTCCCGTCCGAAGCTCGGCAGCATGCGCTTCAGTCCCTCTTCGAGCTGGATCTCGGGCTCCCACTCGAGGAGCTGGTTCGCACGCGTGATGTCCGGCTGACGCACCTGCGGGTCGTCGACGGGCAGCGCCTCGTGGACGATCTCGCTCTTCGAGCCGGTGACGCGCAGCACCGTCTCGGCGAGCTCGTTCAGCGTGAACTCGCGCGGGTTGCCGAGGTTCACCGGCAGATGCTCCCCGGACTCCGCCAACGCGACGACGCCGCGGATGAGGTCGTCGACGTAGCAGAAGCTGCGGGTCTGGGTGCCGTCTCCGAACACGGTCAGGGGCTTGCCCTCGAGGGCCTGCCGGACAAACGTGGGAACCGCACGCCCATCATTCGGGCGCATCCGCGGGCCGTAGGTGTTGAAGATGCGGACGATGGCGGTGTCGACGCCCTGCTGGCTGTGGTACGCCATCGTGAGCGCCTCGCCGTAGCGCTTCGCCTCGTCGTAGACGCCGCGCGGGCCGATCGGATTGACGTTGCCCCAGTACGTCTCGGGCTGCGGGTGGACCTGGGGATCGCCGTACACCTCGCTCGTCGACGCGAGCAGGAAGCGCGCGCGCTTCCACTTCGCGAGGCCGAGCGCATGGTGCGTCCCGTACGACCCGACCTTGAGCGAGTGCAACGGCATGCGCAGGTAGTCGATCGGGCTCGCCAGCGCGGCGAGGTGGTAGACGAAATCGACCTCGCCGTCGACGTCGAGGTACTCCGTCACGTCGTGGTTGACGAACACGAAGTTCTCGCCGCGGAGATGCTCCACGTTCTGCAGCGACCCCGTGTCGAGGTTGTCGATGCAGATCACGCGGAAGTCGCGTGCCACGAGGTAGTCGCAGAGATGGGAGCCGAGAAAGCCGGCCCCGCCGGTCACGACGGCTGTGGGCATTGGGCCGGACTCTACCGATGGCCTCTGCGGGTGGCCGCAGACTTTACGACGGCTTTACAGAGGCAAAAAGAAGCCACATCTTTCGGGTGAGCGACCGGAGAAAGGGCAGAAGCCTGGTTCAGTCGCGGCCGCGCAGCAGCGAGACGCGGAACGGCCGCAGCTCGCCTCGCGCGTAGCCGCCGGCGACCACCGGGTCCTCCTCCATGAGCTTCCGCGCCGCGTTTTCGTCCGGCGCCTCGAAGATCGCGATGCCGGTGTTGACCGGCCCGAGCGTCGGGCCGACGAGCACGATTACGCCCTCCGCGAGCAACCGCTGGAAGCGCTCGAAGTGCCCGTTCCACACCTCGCGCTCCTCGTCCGTCATCGTCTCAGCGAAGTTCTCGCGCGGCGAATGGAGGAAATAAATCCATTCCGCCATCCACGTCACCCTAGAGCAGCAGCGTAAGCCGACGCGAAGCGAGCCTTACGCGCGCGCGCGGGCTGTGCCCGCGCGCGTTCCCCGCGAAGCGGCGTACCCCCAAGGATCTCCGCGTCAGCGGAGATCCTTGTTCGACTCCATGTCGAACCACATCGCAAAGAGCGTGAACTGCGAGCCGAAGATCAGCAGCAGCGCCACCAGCACCACCGTGCCGACGGAGACAGCGTTGCCCATGATGCGCAGCACGACCTCCGCGATCCCCAGCGCCAGGCCGAGGAACGTCATCACGAAGCCGAGCCCGTAGAAGAAGACGAGCGGGTGGAAGTCGCGGATGACGTACTTCTCGCGCATCCGCCAGAAGAAGCCCTTCAGCAGCAGCCACGAGATACGGGGAACGACCCTGCGGATCTTGATCCCGGAGCGCTCGCCGACGCCGTACACCGGACGCGACGGAATGTCGCGCACGCGTGCGTTCCACACGTTCAGATGCACCAGCATGTCGTTCGGGAACCCGTAGCCGCGGTAGATGCGGTCGAGGTCGAGCTGCTCGAGGATCTCGCGGCTCGCCGCGGTGTAGCCCGACTGCGAATCGGCGACGTGCCAGTAGCCGGACGCGATCTTCGTGAGCAGCGAGAGCACCGCATTGCCCAGGTAGCGCGAGCGCGGGATCACCTTCCACGCCTCGCCCGTGATCAAACGGTTGGCCTTCGCGTACTCGAGCTCCCCCTGGACGACGGGAAGCGCGATCTTCTCGAGGTCGGTCGGGTCCATCTGGTTGTCGGCGGCCATCACGCATGTCACGTCGATGCCCTCCGCCACCGCACGGTGATAGCCGGTGACGATCGCGGCGCCGACGCCTGCGTTCCGCTCGTGCCTGATCACCTCGACGCGACCGTCACCCGCGGCGCGCGCCGCGTCAGCGGTCCCGTCGCGCGACGCGTCGTCGACGACGAAGATCCTGTCCACGAACGCAGGAACGCCGGCAATCGTCGTAGCGACGAGCGCCTCCTCGTCATAAGCGGGAACGACGACCGCTACAGACTTACCCTCGAGCATCAGGCCGGAGCGTAAGCCAGGCAAAGCCGGCTTACGCGGAGGCGAACTGATGCGACGCGCGCACGCGCAGCATGCGCGCGCCGCACGGAAGCAAACAACCGCCAACCGACAAGAAGCGCGCGGGCTGTGCCCGCGCGCGTTCTCCCGCGAAGCGGCGTAACTCCGCATGAGCGAAAGCGGCAGCTTTCGCTCATCGCCGCGCGAGCGGCTCCCACAGGAGCGCGGCGATCAAGCCGAT
>JBKOVW010000394.1:0-5483 GCA_046724095.1 Actinomycetota bacterium
TCGCTTCGAGCCTTCCGCTCGATGTGCCCGGAAGAGAGAGAAGTGCTACACACGCCAGGGCAGCGACAAGTACGCGCCTACGCGCCATCATCGCCGTTCGGGTGCCGCGCAAAATCCCGACTGACCCACTGACTAAGACCGTAGCCGCTCCCGCGGCGAAGGCAACAGTCCGGCATCCTCGCAGGCAGAAGCCCCCCTTTTGGGCAGGTCGAGGTGGCGTGTCCTGTTCTCTTTCACGGGGGCTTACGCGCCAGCTCGCCACCCCGTCAACCCGCATTCCTCCGCCCATTCCGTTGCCACGTGCGGCGACGAGCGCAGCTCGAGCGGAAGTGAAGACGGTTTAGGAACTAGCCTGGACGCGTTGGCGAGCTTCGAGTAGGTTCTGCTCGAAAAGAGTAAAAGACTTCAGCAGATTTCTGAGATCGGGGGAAGGCATGCGGTTCATGAAACGGCGCCGGCTGGTCGGGGCTGTCATTGCGGCACTCGCCACGCTCGTGGTGGTGTTGCCGGGTTCGTTCACGGCCCAGGCGGCGACGATCATGTACGTGGACAAGTCGAATCCGTCGTGCTCGGATACGGGGCCAGGCGATTCGACGACACCGTTCTGCACGATCAGCGCCGGAGCGAAGAAGGCGACGGCGGGAACGACGGTCCAGGTGGCCGCCGGCACGTACACCGAGCAGGTCAGCATCCAGAACTCGGGCACTTCGGATGCGCCGATCGTGTTCACGACTGCGCCGGGGGCGAGCGTCATCGTCAACGGGGCCGGCAACGGGTTCTCGATGTCGAACAAGAGCTGGGTGACGATCAACGGCTTCTTCCTCAACGGCACGGCGAACTATGGGATTACCGTCTTCGGTGGTTCGAACGTGACGATCTCGAACAACCGGGTGACGGGCGCAGGGACGCCGGTGAGCGGCTCCAGCAGGTCGGGGATCCGCCTGACCGGCACCACCAATTCGTTGGTTCAGGGGAACATCAGCGACCACAACTCCGATCACGGCATTCTGATCACGAGCGCCTCGAACGGGAATCGGATCACCGGAAATGTCGTGTTCAACAATGCGCGTGAGTTCGCGCGGGCGGCGACGGGGATCCGGGTCTACCAGTCGACCGACAATGTCGTCGACCACAACGTGATGCACGACAACGAGGACTCCGGGGTGGAGGCCTATGCCGGGTCGAACAACACGCTGTTCTACGACAACGTGACCTACAACAACGGCGACCACGGGATCGACAACAACGGCTGCACGGGGCAGCGGATGATCGCGAACAGCGTGTACCACAACGTGACCGCCGGGATCAACGTCGAGGGCAGCTCGACCGGCGCCACGATCGCGAACAACATCAGCGTCGACAACGGGATCAACAGCCCGCGCCAGCACAGCAACATCCGCGTCGAGGCCGGGTCGACCGCGGGGACGACGATGGACTACGACCTCGTCTACCTGACCACCCCGGACACGATGCTGATCTGGAACTCGACCAGCTATACGTCGCTTGCAAGCTTCCAGGCGGCGAGCGGCCAGGAGGCGCACGGGCTTCAGACCGACCCGAAGTGGGCCAACCCCGGCGGAGGTGACTTCCACCTGACGGCGGGGTCGCCGGCAATCGACTCGGCCGACTCCGGCGCGAGCGGCCAGCCCGACAGCGACATCGACGGCAACCCCCGCGCCGACGACCCCGCCACCGCGAACACCGGCGCAGGCCCCCGAGCCTACGACGACCGAGGCGCTTACGAGTTCCAGCCCTCCGCTGTCGATTCTCCGCCGGTCGCCGCGCTCGCCGTTTCGCAGACGGCGCCGCGAACGGTTACCGCCGACGCATCCGGTTCGACCGACGGCGACGCGACGCCCATTTCCAGCTACACGTTCGACTTCGGCGACGGTGCGACGGCCGGCCCACAGCCGGGAGCGACGGCCCAGCACACGTACGCGAACGGCGGCACTTTCACGGTCACGGTCACCGTGACCGATAGCGGAGGCCTCTCCTCCACATCCTCCGCGGTCATCGACGTCACGCCCGTGGACAATCCTCCGGCAGCTTCCATGGCGGTGACGCCCAGCTCGGGCTTCGCGCCCCTTGCGGTCACTGCCGACGCTTCGGGCTCAACCGACAACGACGGCACGCCGATCGCGACATATAAGTTCAACTTCGGTGATGGCTCGGCACTCGTCGGGCCGCAGCCCGGCCCGACAGCCGGCCACACCTACACAGCGGCGGGGAGCTACACGGTGACAGTCACCGTTGTAGACACGGCAGGATTCGCCTCCACCGCGACGGCAAGCGTGCAGGTATCCGCGGCGGAGCAGCCACCGGTGGCAGCGCTGAACGTCAATCCGACTTCCGGGCTGGTGAACCTCGCGGTGACCGCGGACGCGTCGGGCTCCACGGACGCCGACGCGACGCCGATCGCGAGCTACACGTTCAACTTCGGCGACGGCTCCGCGGTGGTGGGACCACAGTCGACAGCGACGGCGGCACATACGTACACCCAAGCCGGCACCTACACCGTGCAGGTGACGGTGACCGATACGGCCGGCCTTTCGTCGAACGCAACGAAAACGGTGACGGTGACGGACGCGGCCCCTGTCGCCGCCCTCAGCACCTCTCCATCCGCTGTCAAGCTGGGTCAATCCTTGACCGCGAGCGCCGCTGGTTCCACTGATACGGACGGTACGCCAATCGCCAGCTACACCTTCAACTTCGGCGATGGCACAGCGGCGGTCGGTCCCCAGACGGCGTCGTCCGCGAACCACGCCTACACAAAGATGGGCGACTTCACGGTGACCGTGACTGTCCGCGACACCGCGGGGAACACGTCCACCGCGTCGAAGAAGATCAAGGTTCACTGAGCTGAAAGGATCTTGGGGCGATTGTCGCAAGGCAGTCGCCCCAGGAATTCGTATCGCCGCTTCCTCTGGCCGGCGCGCGAGGATCTCCTCGAGCGCTGTTCCGAGCCGCCTCGTCTTCTGCCGCTTGGTCTTCGGGACGAGATCCGAGCCCTGAGGCGTACTACTCGGGGCGCGCGGCTGCTGCGCTTGCGTTCACGTCTCCTCCTCCCGACTCCGTCCCCAGGCGTCTTCGAGTCGGGACGTTCACACCATTGAGCTCGCGGGTGATCCGGTTCAGATCTGTTCCGCCGACGCGCCTCGCGAAGATCCGTCGGCCGATCTCCGCTTCGACCTCGTTGACGATCCACCGACGCTCACGTCTCGAGCGTTTGGCGCCTGGCGCGTTATCCGACGCCACGGCACGGTTGGCTGCCTGGCCGTCCTCGCAATGGGTCCCCAGCTTCGGCGGATCCGCATCGAGCGGGGCGCCGCCGGGCGCATACTTCGACCCCTACGGGTCAGCCCGCCGCTTACTCGACGCTGGCGTTAGTTCCGGTAGACGGGCGCGTCGGGATCGCCGACCATCCCGCTGCGAACAAGCGCGATGACCTCGTCGATGCCGTGGAGAACCGAGCGTCGTGCCTCAAAGCCGAGCCGGTCCCTCACTTTGTCGAAGCTGACCTTGTAGTCGCGCGGGTCCTCGTCGCGGCGGACGAACTCGACTTGCATCTTGGGAATCCGCCGGCGCAGGAAGTCCACGAGATCGAGCTTGCGGTAGTTCTCGGACGTCATCCCGACGTTGAAGACCTCGCCCGACACGACGTCCGGGGGCGCCTCGAGCGCCAAGACGACGGCGCGGGCCGCATCGCGCACATGGACGTAGGGTCGCCAGAACTGCTCGCCGAAGACGACGAGCTCGCGGTCGAGGGAGACGTCGCGCGTGAACTCGTTGACGGTCAAGTCGAAGCGCATGCGCGGCGAGGCGCCGTACACCGTCGCAAACCGGAGGCAGCAAGTCTTCAGGCCGTTGTAGCTGCGCGACAGCACGTCGAGCTCCGCGGCGACCTTCGTCTCTGCGTAAAGGGAGACCGGTCGTAGCTCAAACTCTTCGGTCGCAGGCACCGAGCTGTCCGCCATCTTCCCGTAGTTGCTGCACGTCGACGCGAATACCAGGCGCTCGACGCCGGCCTTGCTGGCGTCGTCGAGCAGCGCGGTCGTACCCTCCTGGTTGACGGAGCGCGCCTCTTCGGGCTCGCGCGCGCATGCGGGGTCGCCGACGATCGCCGCAAGATGGACGACCTTGTCCACGTCTTGCAGCGCCCGCCGACGCGCGCCTGGGTCACGAACGTCGCCGCGGACGAATTCGAAGTCCTCCCTGCCCCATACACGCAACAGCGAGGGGACCGGGCCGTGCAACAGCGAATCGAGGACGCGGACGCGATGGCCCCGCTCGAGCAGCTCGTCGACGACGATCGAGCCGACATAGCCTGCTCCGCCTGTAACAAGTGTCCAACGCCGCATCGTGTGCAAGGAAATCGAACCCCCTCCGCTGCTCAGAATATAGGAGGTTTCGAAAAGGTCTGTCCAACGAAAGCCATATAAACTCCTCTAACGGGTGGGGGATCGGTTCGACTACATCGTTGTCGGCGCCGGGCTGATCGGACTCAGCGTTGCTACGGCACTTCAGCGCGCTCATCCAGACGCGTCGGTCGTAGTGCTCGAGAAGGAACCCGGACCGGCCCGTCATCAGAGCGGGCGGAACAGCGGCGTCATCCATTCGGGAATCTACTACCGGCCGGGGAGCCTGAAGGCCAAATTCTCAACGTTGGGAGCGCAGCGACTGATCCAGTTCTGCGCCGAGCACGGCATCGAGCATGAGATCTGCGGCAAGGTCATCGTCGCAACCGACCCACGGGAAATCCCGCGCCTCGCTGCTCTCGAAGAACGAGCGCGGGCCAACGGGATCGTCGTCCGGCAGCTCAGCGCAGAGGAGTTGCGCGAGCGCGAACCTGCTGCTCGGGCGGTCGCAGCGATCGAGATCCCGAGCACCGGCATCGTGTCGTTTCCGGACGTCGCCGGAGTGCTGCTCCGGCTCTTCCGCGACCAGGGAGGCGTCGTGCGCTTCGGGACGCGCGTCGTCGGGATCACGAACGGCCCCCAGGAAGTGGTCGCCGATACGACGACCGGCGAAATGCGAGGTCGCTTTCTCGTGAACTGTGCCGGGCTCCACAGCGACCGGCTCGCCCGCATGGACGGCGTGAGCCCGCCGGCGAGGATCGTGCCCTTTCGTGGGGAGTACTACGTGCTGCGCCCCGAACGGCGAGATCTCGTCCGTGGGCTCATCTATCCGGTCCCAGACCCGGCGTTTCCTTTCCTCGGCGTCCACCTCACGCGTGCGATCGACGGGTCGATCCACGCGGGCCCGAACGCCGTCCTCAGCCTCAAAAGGGAGGGCTACGGGAGGCGCGACTTCGATCTGCGCGACGCACTCTCTGTGGTGTGCTACCGCGGCTTCTGGCGCTTGGCCTTGCGACACGGGGCCGAAGGGATGCGTGAGGTTCACCGCTCGCTGAGCAAGCGCGCCTTCGTCCGGTCCCTCCAGCGGCTGGTTCCCGACATCCAGCCCGATGACGTAAAACGCGCCGA
>JBKOVW010000358.1:0-5928 GCA_046724095.1 Actinomycetota bacterium
GGAATCGCGATCCGCGTCCCCGACGTCGCGAAGGCGCGCGCAGAGCTCGAGGCGAAGGGCGTGGAGTTCAACGGCGAGATCGTCGACACGGGCGTCTGCCACTTCGCCTTCTTCGAAGACCCCGACGGCAACAAGCTGATGCTGCACCGGAGGTATGCGCCGCGTGAACGCTGAGGCGCTCGAGCGCTACCAGGAACTGCCGCTCCCGGACACGACGGAGGAGCACTGGCGCTTCACCGACCTCCGCGGCTTCGACCCGGACTCGTTCGGACAGGTCTCGGGGACTGTCCCTAAGACAGGTCCCGCGGAGACCATGCTGGATCTCGACGTCGCGGGACTCGCGACGATCACCGAGAGCGGGGTGAGCGTGGAGCGTGCGCCCGAGGGCATCACGTTCCAGCGGCTCGACGAGGGCCACGAGCGGCTCTACTCGCTCGTCGGCTGGGACGAGAAGTTCGCGGCGCACAACGCCGCGGTCTGGCAGCACGGGCTGCTCGTCCACGTCCCGAAGGGCGTCGAGCTCGACAAGCCGCTCTACGTGCGCATCACCAGTTCCGCCAACGAGTCGGCGCTCTTCTGGCGCCTGCTCGTGGTCGCCGACCCCGGCGCGCGCTTCACCCTCGTCGAGGAGGTCGTGTCCTCCGAGCCGGAGCTGCGCACGTACACGAACGAAGCGGCCGAGCTGTTCGTCGGGGAGGGCGCAAAGCTCGAATACGTGTCGCTGCAGAACCTCACGCAGGAGACGTGGCATTTCGCCTCGCACCACGCGCGCGTCGAGCGCGACGCCGAGCTCGACTGGGTCGCGGGCGGGTTCGGGTCGAAGAAGGGGAAAGTTCGGATCCAGAATGATCTCGCCGGACAGGGGGCGACGTCGCGCGTCACCGGCGCCTACTTCACGGACGGCGAGCAGCACCTCGACTACGACACGTTCCAGAAGCACATCGCCCCTAACACGACCTCCGACTTCGCCTTCAAAGGCGCGCTGCGCGACCACTCGACTGCAGTGTGGCGCGGGATGATCCGCGTCGAGCCCGACGCGCAGAAGACGAACGCGTACCAGGAGAACCGCAACCTGATGCTGTCGCCCACGACGCACGCGGTACCCATCCCGGGGCTCGAGATCATGGCGAACGACGTCCGTTGCACACACGGCGCCACCGTCGGACGCGTCGACCGCGACCAGCTCTTCTACCTGATGTCCCGCGGCCTCACCCGCGGCGAGGCGGAGCGTCTGATCGTGCGCGGGTTCTTCGAGGACGTGCTCGCGCGGGTCGAGCTCGAGCCGGTGCGCGAGGCGCTCGCCACGGCACTCGAAGCGCGCATCCCGCAGGGCTGAGAATTGGCTAAGCCCGCTCGCAACTAACCGGTCAAAGGCTCATACTCCGGGCAGTGCGCCGTGCGCCGCTGCTCGCGGTGGTGACCCTCTTGGCAGCCGTCGCCCTCCCCTCCGCCGGAGCGACTGCCAAGGCGAACGAGCACGTGCTTGTCGTCCTCGCGTCGGCCGGTTCGAAGCCCTACCCGGTCGCCGACGTGCAACGGGCGTTTGCACAGGTGAACACATTCATGCAGCGGTCGTCCTTCGGACAGGTGCATGTCGAGGCCGACGTCACTCCGTGGCTGACCGGCCTGACCGCCAAGCCGGGCTGCGGCGCGGCCGCGGGCAGCTTCGACTCGGTCTTCGAGCCGGCGCGGAAGGAGGCGGCGAGCGCCGGGTTCGACGCCTCCCGCTACGACACGGTCATCTACGAGCTTCCCGACGCCAGGTGCGGCTTCTTCGGCTTGACCATCGGGCGGCAGGTCATGCTCACACGGGAGCCGACTGTCGACCTGCTCGCACACGAGCTGGGCCACACCTTCGGGCTCGGCCACGCGATGGGCGCCGACTGCATCGACTACCTGCGCTGCACGCTGGAGGACACCGGCGACACGCTGAGCCCGATGGGGTCGGGCTCGCTCGACTACAGCGCCTACGAGAAGTCGCTGCTCGGGTGGATCCCCTCACAGCCGCGCGTGACGGCGCCCAAGAGCTACGTCCTCGCTCCGCCGACGGGCAGGTCGAAGCTCGCGCAGGCGCTCGTGGTGGGCACGAGCCGCGGCACGTGGTGGATCGAGTACCGCGCGCAGCCGTTCCGCGGGCTCGTCTTTCGGTTCGTCGACGCGGACAACCACTCCGCCCCGTACGACGCCTCGGCGATCCTGATCCTCAGGCCCAGCAAGCACGCCCGGCCGTGGATCGTGAAGGGCGAGAGCTATCGAATTCCTCTGTCGTGGCGGGTGACGCTCACCAAGGTCTCCGCCAAGCAGGCAACCGTCCGCTTCAAGTAAGCGCGAAAGCTTCGCTTTCGCGCTTGTGAGGATCTGCGCTTCGCGCGCAAACGCGCGCGGGCTAAGCCCGCGCGCTTCACGGCGGTCGGCGGAGGATGGCGTCCGCGGTTGGCGGCGCCTTCGGCGTCGCCAAGCGCGTTAGTCCGCCGTCCGTTAGTGCGGCTGCGCCCGCACTAACTTCCGGCTTTGGCGTCGTAGGGATTCCAGCGGCTTCGACCAGGGCCTCGTCCCGGGGGCGGGCTGTACGATGACTCTTATGGCGGTCACCGCCAAGCGGAAGTTGGATGCGCGCAAGCTGCGCGCCGACTTCCCCATCTTCGAGCAGGAGGTTCGGGGCAAACCGCTGGCCTACCTCGACTCGGCGGTGAGCGCCCACAAGCCGCGGCAGGTCCTCGACAAGCTGCGCACGTTCTACGAGACCGAATACGCAAACGTGCACCGCGGCGTCTACACGCTGTCGGAGATCGCGACGGCGGAGTACGAGGGAGCCCGCGACAAGGTCGCGCGCTTCATCAACGCACCGGCCTCGCGCGAGGTCGTATTCACGCACGGGGCAACAGAGAGCATCAACCTCGTCGCGTACGCCTGGGGGCTCGACAACCTCGGCCCCGGCGACGTCGTCGTCGTGACCGAGCTGGAGCACCACTCGAACTTCGTACCGTGGCAGTACATCGCGAAGCGCACGGGCGCCGCGTTCAAAGCGATCCCGCTCGACGAGCACGGCGAGCTCCAGCTCGACGCGCTGGGCGAGATCGAGCAGGCCGGGAACGTGAAGGTCGTCGCGAACAACCTCGTCTCGAACGCTCTCGGCACGATCAACCCGATCGAGAAGCTGTCGGACTGGGCGCATGAACGCGGCGCGATCATGGTCGCCGATGCCGCACAGGCCGCGCCGCACCACGCGATCGACGTGCAGGAGCTCGGCTGCGACTTCCTCGCGTTCTCGTCGCACAAGATGTGCGGCCCGACGAGCGTCGGCGCGCTCTGGGGACGGGCGGAGCTGCTCGAGGCGATGTCGCCGTTCAACCTCGGCGGCCACATGATCCGCTCCGTCAAGCTCGAGGAGACGACCTGGGGGCAGATCCCCTTCAAGTTCGAGGCCGGGACGCAGCCGATCGCCGAGGCGGTCGGCTTCGGCGCCGCGGTCGACTACCTGACCGACATCGGCATCGGCGCGATCGAGGAGCACGAGCGTGAGCTGCTCGTGTACGCGTTGGAGAAGCTCGTCGAGGTCCCCGGCCTGACCGCGTACGGACCGGCCCCGGAGCGGCGCGCGGGAATCGTGTCCTTCAACCTCGAGGGCGTGCACCCGCACGACGTGGCGCAGGTCCTCGACATGGAAGGCGTCGCGATCCGCGCCGGCCACCATTGCTGCCAGCCGCTGATGGCGAAGCTCGGCGTCGCCGCGACGAACCGCGCGAGCTTCTACCTCTACACGATCCCCGAAGAGATCGACCGCCTCGCCGACGGGCTGCACAAGGCACATAAGCTTTTGGCGTGAGCGAATTCGATCAGCTGTACCGGGAAGTGATCCTCGATCACTACAAGAACCCGCGCGGGCACGGGCTGATCGAGGACGCCGACGCCGAGGCGGAGGGCCAGAACCCGCTGTGCGGGGACGAGGTCTCGATCTACGTCGCGTTCGGCGAGGACGGCGACACGATCGACGAGGTGAAGTTCTCCGGTCGCGGCTGCGCCATCTCACAGGCCGCAACCTCGATGCTCACCGAGCTGGTGCAGGGACGCAGCGCGCAGGAGGTGGCGAGCCTGCCCCGCGACGAGCTGCTCGACGAGATCGGCATTCCCTTGACGCCGGTGCGGCTCAAGTGCGCGCTGCTCGGGCTGTCGACCTTGAAGCTCGCGCTGCACAAGGCGAAGGGAACGCCACTGCCCGAGGAATGGGCCGGCGCCTCGAGCGACCTCGAGCTCAAGTAGGTCAGTGCCCGAGCTCGACGTGTGCCCGGTCGAGGAGCTGCCGTCGTGCTCGGTCAAGATCATCTACGCCGGGTCGCTCGCGATCGGGGTCTACAACCTGAACGGTGAGTACTACGGGCTCGAGGACCGCTGCTCGCATGACGACGGGCCTCTGTGCGAAGGCGATTTCGACTGCGACGACGGCGTCGCGATCTGCCCGCGCCACGGTGCGAACATCGACATCCGGAGCGGCCGAGCGCTGACGCTGCCTGCGGTGGAATCCGTCGCGACCTACCCGGTCCGCGTGGTCGACGGCATGGTCAAGGTCGAAGTTGGCTGAGTTATGAACGACCGACCCGAGAGGACCAACCCCGACGGCTTAAAACGCTGCTGGGGGGCGACCGACCCGCTTTACGTCGCGTACCACGACGAGGAATGGGGACGGCCTGTCCGCGACGAGCGCGGATTGCTCGAGCGGCTGTGTCTCGAGGGCTTCCAGTCGGGCCTCTCGTGGCTGACGATCCTGCGCAAGCGCGACCACTTCCGCGCCGCGTTCGCCGACTTCGATCCGGAGCGCGTCGCACGCTACGGCGAGCGCGACGTGAAGCGGCTGCTCGGCGATGCGGGCATCGTCCGGCACCGCGGCAAGATCGAGGCTGCAATCGCGAACGCGCGCGGCACGCTCGCCCTTCGCGAGCAGGGCACGCCGCTGCACGAGCTGGTCTGGTCACACCGGCCGAAGCGGCATCGTGCGCCGCGCGGGGCGGGCGACTGGCAAGCGACGACACCGGAATCCGATGCCCTCTCGAAGGCGCTGAAAAAGGCCGGTTTCCGCTTCGTCGGCCCGACCACCGTTTACGCGGCGATGCAGGCGTGCGGCGTCGTCAACGACCATCTGCTCTCGTGCCACGTCCGCCGAGCCGTGCAGAAGGAGATCGATGCCGTTACTGGATGAGCGTGTCCGACGCGTCCTTGCCCGCCTCGAGGAAGAGGACGCCGGCGAACGCGCGGCCGGCCTTCCTGCCGGCGAGCGCTCGCGCGCGGTCGAGCCCACGACCGGGCGATTTCTCTTCTCGCTCGTCGCGCCTCAGACCGACTGCGAGGTGCTCGAGATCGGCGGTTCGCGAGGCTATTCGACGATCTGGCTCGCCGCGGGCGTCCGCTACCTCGGCGGACGCGTCCTCTCCGTCGAGCACGACCCGCGCAAGATCGACGCGTGGCGCCAGAACATCGCAGAGGCCGGGCTCGAGGACTGGGCCGACCTCGTCGAGGGCGACGCGAAGGAAGCGGTGCCGGCGATCGACGACGTCTTCGACGTCGTCTTCCTCGATGCCGAGAAGGACGACTACGAGCAGCTCTTCCAGCTGGCGCGGGCAAAGCTGGAGCCGGGTGCGCTCGTGATCGCGGACAACGTCCTCTCGCACGTCGAGACGCTCGGCGCGTACTCGCAGGCGCGCCAGGCCGACCCCACTCTCCTCTCCGTGACCGTCCCGCTCGACCGCGGGCTCGAGCTCAGCGTCGTACTTGGCTCCTGATACTCTGGGCGTTAACCGCGGAAAGGAGGTGGTCCGAGAGTGGAGATTTCCAGTACGGGCAGTGGAGGTACCAGCGGGTAGAGGCGCGTCCCCGGGACCTACGGGGAATCGCCTAGCCAGCGTGGGGGACGACGCGTTACGCGCCGCCCGGCCA
>JBKOVW010000058.1:0-5939 GCA_046724095.1 Actinomycetota bacterium
AACGTCGGGAAGGCCGCTTCGTCGCCGAGCGGCTCGTCGTATGCAGCTGCGAGCCGCGGCAGCGTCGCGGCGACGTCCTCGACGATCTCGAGCTCCTCGTGCACGGTTCCGTACCGCTCGGCAACCACGCGCGCGTACCGACGCTCGTCGTAGCGGTCGTCGGCGAAGCCGACCGTGAACGTCCGCACGGGCTCGGGCGACGCCTGCGCCATCAGCGCGACGACGATGCTCGAGTCGATGCCGCCGGAGAGGAGCGCGCCGAGCGGCACGTCGGCGACGAGCCGCTTGCGCACCGCCTCGGCGATCGTCGTCCGCACGCGCTCCAGCCATTCCTCGTCGCTCTGGCTCGGCTCCGCCGGCGAGGCTTCCCAGTAGCGCTCGAGCGTCTCGCTCTCGCCTTCGACGACCAGAGCGTGCCCCGGCGGAACCTTGCGGATGCCGTGGAGGGCCGTGCGGTCTCCAGGCACGTACTGCAGCGCGAGGTACGCGTCGATCGCGGCGAGGTCGACGTCGCGCGGGACACCCGGCAGCCGCAGCAGCGCTTTGAGCTCCGACGCGAACGCGAACGTTCCGTCCGCGAGCCGCGCGTACAGCAGCGGCTTCTTGCCGAGCCGGTCGCGCGCCAGCACCAGCCGCTCGCGCGAGGCATCCCACAGGGCGAGCGCGAACATGCCGTGCAGCCGCTCGACGAAACGCGGGCCGCTCTCCTCGTAGAGATGCGGGAGCACGGGCGTGTCGCCGGTGCCGCGCACCTCATGGCCGCGCAGCTCTTCGCGCAGGCGCGCGAAGTTGTATGCCTCGCCGTTGAAGACGGCGACGACGTCGCCGCCCTCGTTGGCGACGGGCTGGTAGCCCGTGTCGAGGTCGATGACCTTCAGGCGCTGGTGGCCGAGCACGCAACGGCCGAAGACGTCGGTCGAGCCGTCGTCCGGCCCGCGATGCGCGATCGCGGCGCGCATAGCGTCCACGAGCTCCGGATTCGGCGTGCCTGCGGGCGAATAGAGTCCGGCGATGCCGCACACGGGCTCAATACTGCACGGACGGTACGCCGTCGTCTCGTGTCATGTGGAGCGCCCGCTGGACGACGATGTCTGGCGCCGGTTCTCGCAGCTGCAGCGCCGCCGCCCCGGGGGATTCACCGTCGCGGCGCTGATGCGGCCGCCCGCCGCCGGCGAGGACGAGGAGCGCTGGGTCGAACGCGCGCGCGAGGCGGAGCAGCTCGGGCCGCTCGGGCTCCACACGCACTGGACGGCGCCCGACCACGCGCGGCCGACGACGGGCGACCCCGCTTCAGTCGTGCGTGGACAGGGAGAATGGCTGCAGTCCGTCGGCCTCGACGTGCGGCTGTTCTGCGGCGGCGGCTGGTACTTCGACAGCGACGTTGCGCGCGTCGTCGCGGAGCTCGGCTACGCGGACTGCACCGCGACGGCCTTCCGCCCGTCGTACCTCGAGGATGGCGCGGCACATCTGCAGCTACAGGAGCCGACGTGGCTGGAGCTCGGCGACGGGCTGCGGTTGCTCGAGCTGCCGACGACGCACTCGATCGGGATGCTCGCCCGCGGCGTCTGGGGCCCGTTCCGCCGCCAGGTCGTGCACGCGTACTTTCACGACACGGATCTGCTCGACCGTCGCCGGACGGCGGCGCTCCGCATCGGGCTCGCATTCCTCGGGCTGAAGCGGACGGCGACCGACCTGCGCGAGCTTCAGCGCGGCTTGCGGCCCGCGAACACGATGTCGTTCGCGAACAGCCGCGCGTGAAGCGGCACCAGCCGGCCGGCGACGAAGTGCAGCTGCGGCTCGTCGAACCCGGCGAGCAGCCCGCGCACGTGGTCGGCCGAGAACATCTGAAGATGCGTCGGATCGCTCTCGGGCGGGCGCCCGAACAGAAACCGCAGTCGGCCCTTCAGGCGGTACGCGTTCGGAACGGAGGCGACGAAGGTCCCGCCGGGTCGCAGCACGCGGCGGATCTCCCGTACGAGCGCATGCGGGTCGCGGAGGTGCTCCAGCAGCTCGCCTGCGACGACGACGTCGAAGCCCTCGTCCGCAAACTCGAGCGGCTGGTCGAGGTCGGCCCAGTGCGTCTCGATGCCTCGACGTGACGCCGCGGCGAGCGCGTCGCGGTCGGCGTCGACGCCGACGACCTCGTTCCCGGCGAGGTACGTCTGCGTGAGCGCGCCGTCCCGGCAGCCCAGGTCGAGCACCCGGCGCCCGGGCCCGGCGACGTAGCGCTTGAACAGCACCTCCCGCTCGGGGCCGGCGAAGACGAAACCGGCGCCGCGCTCGTTGCGGTTGTGCTCGGCATAGCGGTCGCTGAGCTGCTCCAGGCCCACGGAGGCTCCAAAAGTACACTTGCGACTGTGAGCACGAAGCCCGCGGTGCAGCGGCACCGCTTGCGGTGCCGCCTTCAGGACGCGCGGCTCGCCGCGTGTCCGTCTGAAATGAACGGCCGACACGCATGAATTCATCCGGAGCGCAGGACGGAGACCGCATGGCAGTAGCAACGCGCCCGAGCTCCGAAGAGCCGGCGCCCGCGGCGCCTGTCGAGGACATCCGGTCCGCGCGGCCGTTCCTCTTCTCGCGTGCGAACCTCGTCGCCGCCGGGCGGCGGCTGCTCAGCGTCGCCGTGCTCGTGAGCATCGACCTCGTCGGGCTCGTCTGCGGCCTCTACGTCGCGCTGATCTTCCGCGAGCTCTACCTCGGGCAGTGGCCGCCGCTCTGGGGGCTCCTCTGGCAGACCGAGACGGACTGGCTGCCCTTCCTCACCGTGATCACCGTGCTGGTGTTCTGGGTCGGCGGCCTCTACCGGCGCCGCGAGTCGCGCGCGGGGGTGGGCCAGATCGTCGCATCGCTGATCCTCGTGGCGCTGATCACCCTCGCGTTCGGCCTGGGGACGGGATACCACTTCACCACCTACGGCCTGACGCCGACCGCGCTGGTGCTGACGGCGCTCTTCATCTCGTTGCTGCGCTCGAGCTACGAAGTCCTTACGCGCGACGTTCTGGAGCTCGCGGGCGTCCGCCGCCGTGCCGTTCTCGTCGGCGAGGGCGAGCAGCTGACGAAGCTCCGCCACGCGCTCGGCTCGGACCGCAGCGGCATTCGCTACGAGTTCCTCGGCGCCGTTGTGCCGCACGGCGACCCCGGCTCCGGCGCCCTGCCGTTTCTAGGCGGTCTCGACGAGGTTCCGCACATCCTGCGCGAGCGCGACGTGCACGAGCTGATCGTCACGGACGGCGGCTTCACCGAGGACGAGCTCTGGGAGCTCGTCGAGGAGGCGCACCGCTTCGGCGTCCGCGTCAAGGTCGCTCCTCGCACGACGGAGCTCTTGCTGCAGCGCGCGGAGTACATCCCCGGCGAGGGGACGCCGCTCTTCGAGCTGCGCCCGCCTGCATTCGCCGGCTGGCAGTGGGGCGTGAAACGGTCATTCGACGTTGTCGTCTCGACGCTCGTGATCGTGATCGGGTCGCCCGTCTGGGCGGCGATCGCCTGCGCGATCAAGCTCTCCTCCCCCGGGCCGGTCTTCTACCGCGACCAGCGGATCGGGCTCGGCGACCGGCCGTTCGGAATGATGAAGTTCCGCACGATGTACCCCGACGCCGCCGAGCGACAGGCGGCGCTGGAGGCCGAGAACGAGGCGTCGGGGCCGCTGTTCAAGATCAAGGACGACCCTCGCGTGACGCGCGTCGGCCGGTTCCTCCGCCGCTTCTCCGTCGACGAGTTGCCGCAGGTGCTCAACGTGCTGTGGGGCGAGATGTCGCTCGTCGGGCCGCGCCCGCTGCCGATCCGCGACTACGAGCAGCTGCAGGAGTGGCATCGCCAGCGCTACCTCGTGCTGCCGGGCATGACCGGGCTGTGGCAGGTCTCCGGCCGCATCGACCTCAGCTTCGACGACCTCGTGCGGCTCGACTTCTACTACATCGAGAACTGGTCAATTTGGCTCGATATCTCGATCCTCGCCAAAACGCTCCCCGCCGTGCTCGCGCGCCGGGGCGCCTACTAGGGACGTGTCTTAGGGACAGTCCCTAAGACCTGTCCCGTTAGCGCATTGCGGTTCGCGCCGACAGTTGGCTGAGTCCGAGCTCGCTCGTCGCCGCCACGCGCACGACGTACGTCCCGCGCCGGACCTTCTTGCGGCGGCCGTCGCGGCCGTTCCAGTGCACCGTCACCGTCCCGGCCGGGCGGCGGCCCTTCGCCACCGTGCGGAGGATCCCGCCTGAGCGCCGCTCGATCGTCACGCGAATCGTCGCGTCCCGCGTGAGCGTGAAGCCGATCGTGCGGGCCTTCGCGCCGACGCGCAGGAAGCCGAGCGTGTTGTCGAGAGCGAACGCCCGGTCGGCCGTGGAGACCTGTCCCTGGTCATCCGTGGCCGTGACGCTCCAGTGGTAGCGCCCCTCGGGCGCGGCGGCACCGTCCCAGGTGAGCTTGTAACGGCCCGGGGCTCTTGCGGCGGAGTCCAGCTCGCGCGCGCTGCCGTCGGGGCCGATCAGCTTTGCGCTCACGGTCGACGGGCGCACCAGCTTGTACGTCAGCCGCTCGACGTCGCCGACGCGGTCGGCGTTCGGTGAGAGCGTCGGCGCGACCGGCGGGACGTAGACCCCGGTGTAGGCGATCACGAGCGCCTCGCCGACCGGCCGCTCGCCGGCTGCGTCGGACGGGCGGTTGAGCACCTTCCCGTCGAACGCGACCGTCGTCGAGCCGCCGGAATCCAGCGCGAAGCCCGTCACGCATCCGTAGCGCACGAGCGTCTGCGCGAGGTCCCAGTTCGTGATGCCGATGCTCCAGCCCGGCCGTCGCCCGTCGACAGCGACCATCACGATCGCGCCGTCCGCGCGCTGGCCGATTGCGGTGCGCGGATCGCGGCCGTGCAGCTGCACGGGCGTGAGCGCCTCGCCCGCGTTGAAGATCGGCTTGCCGTCGCGCACGAGCGTCGGGCCGGCGCTGACGGCGTCGGTCACGGACGCCCAGTCGTTCGGCAGTGGTATGCGCACGCTCACCTGCGTCCCGGCCGGCAGGGCCGCCCACGGACGCGCCGCGGTGCCGCGGGCGACGATGACGGCGCCGTCGTCCGGCACGTCCGTGCTCGCGCCGTTCGTCATCGACACGATCGTGCCGACGAGGTCCTGGCGCGGCGTCGCCGGCGGAAACGGCTCGAGCACGACGGCCACGCCGTTCTTGACGGCCGGAGTGTCGCCGCCCCACACGGGGGTGAAGAGCGCGACGGCGTTGGCGCGCGGCGGCTCGTTCAGTTGCGCGACCGGGTACCAGACATTGTCCGGCCCGTGCCAGCGCCCGAACCACGGGACCTTCTCAGTGTGCAGCGTCGCGCTCGTGTCGATGCCGACGGCCGCGCGGCCGATCGCCGACTGGTGCTCGACGACGCCGCCTCGCATCAGCAGTCCGCTGGGCCAGCCGCCGGTCCAGTGGAAGAAGTCGCCGTTGACGCCGACCGTCGTCATCTGCGGGGACGCATCGCGCTCCATGGACGACACGGTCTGGCGGCCGATGATCGTCCCGTTCGAGAGCAGCGGCATCAGTCTGTAGAGCCCCTGCGGCTTCGGCGCCGTCACGACGTACATCTCGACCGGCCCGGCCGGGGTCCACCGCAGGACGCGCTGATAGCTGACGCCCGGCATAAGCTGCGTCACGGCCGCCCCCGCCGCCGACGGAAACAGCAGCGCAAAGAGGACCACGAAGAGAGCTGTGCGACGCATCCGACCCCGCCTGAAGCTAGCGCACACGGCGGCGATCTTCGCCGTTGTTTCCTTTCTCTTTACAACCGGCGGCGGCAACGCAGGCGCTGTGCGCCATGACCGCCCGGTGCCGATTCTCATGTACCACGTGATCGCTCCCGCGCCCGCCGGCGCCGCGTTTCCCGATCTGTTCGTGCGCCCGTCGGACTTCGGCGCGGAGATGAGCTGGCTCGCCGTGCACGGCTTTCACGC
>JBKOVW010000201.1:0-6532 GCA_046724095.1 Actinomycetota bacterium
CGGCTGCTCGACGCACAACGCCTGCCTGCTCGTCTGGGACGAGGAGCTCGCCGACCTCGAGCCGTACCGCGACCGCGCGCTGGCGACGATCGCGCCGGAGCCGTTCTTCTACCGTGACGACGAGGTCACGCCGTGGTTCGCAGGCGCTGCGGACGCGGCGCGCGACGCCGGCTTCGACGTCGCGACGGGACCGTGGAACATCCGCGACGGCATGCGCTGGAACGCGGCGTTCGCCTACCTCGAGCCCGCCCGCTCGCGCGCGAACCTGACGATCCGCGCGAACGCTCTCGCCGAGCGCCTCCTTGTCGACGGAGCGCGCGCGACCGGCGCGATCGTCGGCGCCGAGACGATCGAAGCCGACGTGGTCGTGCTGTCGGCCGGCGCGATCGGGTCGCCGCGGATCCTGCTGCGCAGCGGTCTGGACGCCGGCTCGAACCTCCACGACCACGTCTCGGCCAAGCTCTTCTTCGAGACGAGCGACGCGCTCCGCACCGAGACGCCGATGCCTTTTGCCGGCGGGATCGTGAGGACACCCGACCTGCATCTGCTGCCAGTCGTCGACCGGTACGGCGAGAGCGCGCACATCACCGTCGCGCTCCTCCGCCCGCACTCGCGCGGGCGCGTCACGCTCGAGGCGATCGAGCACCGCCTGCTCTCCGACGAGCGCGACCGCACGGCGCTCGGGGAGGGGCTCGAGCTCGTCCGCGAGCTCGCGCAGCACGACGCGCTGCGTGCGCTCGGCCGGCCGGTGACGACGTCGATCGACGAGACGCTCGGCATCTACTTCCATCCGGTCGGGACGTGCGCGGAGGTCGTCGACGACGACCTCCGCGTGCACGGCTTCGAGAACCTCTATGTCGGCGACGCCTCGGTGTTCGCAACGATCCCGCGGGCGAACACCCACCTGCCTACATTGGCGCTCGCTGAGCGGCTGGCGCACTCGCTGGGGCCTCGATCTGAAGTCGCGGCATCCAGCTGAGCCAGCTCGGGAAGTACCAGCTCCGCTCGCCGAGCAGCTTCATGGCACTCGGCAGCAGGACGGAGCGCACGATCGTCGCGTCGAGCAGCAGCGCGACCGCGACGCCGAAGCCCATCTGCTGGAACATGATCAGCTCGCCGCGGGCAAAACCGGTGAAGACGGCGACGATGATCAGCGCCGCACCGGTGATGATCCGCGCAGTCGAGGCCACGCCGAATGTCACCGCCTCGGTCGTGTCTCCGACCTCGTCATGCCGTTCCTTGATCCGGCTGAGCAGGAACACCTGGTAGTCCATCGACAGTCCGAACAGCACGGAGAACAGGAACAGCGGCACCCAGGCCTCGATCGTCCCGGACTGCGTGAACCCGAACAGCCCCGCGCCCACGCCGTGCTGGAAGACGAGGACGATCAACCCGTAAGCCGCGCCGACCGAGAGCAGGTTGAGCACCACGGTCAGGGCGGCGAGCGTGAGCGAACGGAAGACCGTCGTCAGCAGGATGAGCGTGAGCGCGAGGACGAGCGCGATCACGTACGGAGCCGGCCCGATAGCCGAGTCGATGTAGTCGACGTTCTCGGAGGTGACGCCGCCGACGAGCACCCCGATGCCGGCGGTCCTGGAGCGCAGGTCGCGCACGGCGGCGATCGCCGGCTTCCCGGAGGGGTCGCCCGCGACGGGCGCAACCAGCAGAGCCGCGCCGCCTCGCGCCGTCAGGATCCGTCCCGGCCCGAAGCGCGGGTCGGCCGCGAGCTCGTTGCGCAGCGGCAGGATTGCTGAGGCTCCGTCTCGCGAGACGATCTCGACGGGGCTTGCAGTGGCGCCCGGGAAGTTCCGCTGCAGCGCGGCGTACCCCTGCCTCGCCTCGAAGCGCCCCGGCAGAACGCTGACGCCCGTCGTTCCCACGTTCATGCCGAAGACCGGCGCGGCCGCGGCCAGGAGAACCACAACCGAAACGGAGAGGCTCAGCGCCGGCCGGCGCAGCACGGCCCTGACGATCGCGCCCCAGAAGCGCCCTTCGGGATTGTCCCGGCGGCCGGCGAACGGAACGCGGAGCCGGTCGACGCCGTCTCCCAGCAGGCTGAGCAGCGCGGGCAGCAGCGTCGTCGCGGCGATGACCGAGATGACCCCGACGACGATCGCGCCGATCGCGAGGCTCCGCATGATCGAGTTCGGGACGATCAGCATGCCGAGCATCGCGACGACGAACGCCGTGCCGCTGAAGACGACGGCGCGATTCGCGGTTCCCGACGATGCCGCAATTGCGTCGGGCTTCTCGAGCCCGCGCCCGCGCTCCTCGCGGTAGCGGGAGACGACGAAGAGTGCATAGTCGATCCCCAGCGCGAGGCCCATGCCGGTCAGCATGTTCACGACGAACACCGACAGCGAGACGGTCTGCGCGAGGACGGCGACGATGCCGAGCCCGATGACGATCGAGAGCATTGCCATGACGAGCGGAACGAGGCCGGCCACGACCGCGCCGAAGACGAGCACCAGGACGATGAGCGCGGCCGGCAGCCCGAACTCCAGCTCGCCCGACCTGAGGTCGTCCTGCGACAGCTGGTTGAAGTCGTGCTGGCGCGTCTGGTCTCCGGTGATGACGGCCGTGAACGCACGGCTTGCATCCGCGCGCTTGACCGCGCTGATGACGCCGTCCGTTGCATCGCTGTCCTCGATCGAGACCGGGAGGAGGAGCGCGTGCTCGTCCGCGGACACCCGCGAGCGCGCTTGTTCGCCGTGCACCTGACGGGCGAGCTTTGCGACGAACGCGCGGTACTGCGGCGTGTCCACCGCGTAGCGGTCTGAGCGGATGACGATCACATCCGCGGTGGAGGACACCGTCGGGAAGTAGCGGTCGATCGCGGCCGCCGCTCGCTGCGATTGCCGGTTGTCGGTCGGATGGTTGTCCGTGCTGAGAGAGCCGCCGAGAAGTGCGACGACCGCGACGATGGCGAGCACCGCCGCGCCGGCCCAGACGGCGATCGTGCGCCGCGGATGCGCGGCACTGGCGAGGACGAGGCTGCGGATTGAGAGTGGATTGCGCATGTCCGCAGCCTTGCCGGGGACGGGGGCGCGGCGTAAGCGCGCCAGCGCGAGTCTCGATCCGTGCCAGCGCGAGTCTCGAAAGGTGCGGCTGCCCGTACTAGGAGCCGAGGTAGGCGAGCACCGCGAGCACGCGGCGGTGGTCGTCCTGCGAGCCGGAGATGCGCAGCTTCGTGAGGATGCCGTTGACGTGCTTCTCGACGGTGCGCTCCGCGATGAAGAGGCGTTCGGCGATCGCGCGGTTGCTGCGGCCTTCGGCCATCAGCGCGAGCACTTCCCGTTCCCGGTCGCTCAGATCGTCGATCGGATCGTTACCCGGGCGACGGCGTCCGACGAGCTGCGACACGACGGACGGGTCGAGCACGGAGCCGCCCTCGCCCACCCGCTTGACGGCGTCCGAGAGCTCGGCGAGGTCCGAGACGCGGTCCTTCAGCAGGTAGCCGACGCCGCTCGCATCGTCTGCGAGCAGCTCGAAGGCGTAGCTCGGGCGGACGTACTGCGACAGGACGAGCACACCGAGGCCCGGATGCAGCGCACGCAGCTCGCGCGCCGCCCGAAGCCCCTCGTCGGTATGCGTCGGCGGCATGCGGATGTCGACGATGGCGACATCAGGGCTCTTGTCGGCCACCTCGCGGAGCAGCTCATCCGCGTTGCTCGCCTGTCCCACGACCTCGAAGCCGGCTTCGGCGAGGAGACGCGTCACGCCTTCGCGGAGCAGCACCGAGTCGTCGGCGATCACGACGCGCACGGGATCTCCGCTCTGACCAGCGTCCCCGAGCCCGGCCGGCTGTCGAGCACGAGCGTCCCGCCGAGAGCCTCGACCCGGTCCGAGAGCCCTCGCAGGCCCGAGCCGCCGGCCGGATCCGCACCGCCCAGTCCGTCGTCGACGACCTCGACGACGGCGAGCCCGTCACGGCGCTGCACGGTGACCGAGACGGTCTCGGCTGACGCGTACTTCGCCACGTTCGCAAGCGCTTCGGCGACGACGTAGTACGCCGCCGCTTCCACCGGCTCGGGCAGCCGCTCGTCGCTCGCGACGTCCAGCCCGATCGGCATCGGCGCGAGATAGACGAGCTCCTGCAGCGCCCGCTCGAGCCCGCGTTCGGTCAGCACGGCGGGGTGGATCCCCTGGCTGAGCTCGCGGAGCTCCTGCAGTGCCGTCGCGAGCCCTGAGCGAGCCTCTTCGAGGATGCTCCGCGCGCGGTCCGGGTCCGACGTCAGCGTCGACTCCGCCAGTGCGAGCGACATCGAGATCGACACGAGCCGTTGCTGCGTGCCGTCGTGCAGGTTGCGTTCGAGCCGGCGCCGCTCCGCGTCGGTCGCTTCGACCATGCGCACACGGGAGGCGCGCAGCTCGGCCAGGCGCGCGCGCAGGTCGGCCTGGAGCCGCTCGTTCTCGAGCGCAAGGCCGGCAGCTGCGGCCACTGCCTGCACGAGGTCGGGCTCGTCGCGAAGCGTGGCGTCGTGCACGAGCGCCGCGACCGGACTGCCTTCTCGCTCGACGATCGTCGTGACGGTGTCGCCGTCGTCGGTGGGCAGCTCGACGGGCCGACCCTCGACGTCGACGTAGCGACGCTGCTCGGGCAGCCAGTACGCGAGCGAGAGCGTCGGGTCGTGCAGCGCGCGCGCCAACGCGTCACGGAGATGACCCGGCGCACGCGTGTCACCGAGCTGCACGACGAGGTCGGCAACTGCGCCGCGTCCCAGGGTCCCTCGCAGGAGATCGACCGTGAGCGCGAGCGGGACCGCTGCGACGATCAGATACGCAACGGCGTCGACCCAGCCGATCGGGCGATACGGCGCACGGCTGAGAATGCTGATCGCCGAGGAAGCCGCCGCGGCAAACCCGGCCCAGAAGGCCAGCCCGAACGCGTGCCGCCAGCGCGGCGTCGCGCGCCGCCAGCGGCGCGCCAGGATGATGAGGACGGCGGCAAAGAGGGCGATCCCGACGCCTCGCGCAACGTTCTTGAACGCGTCGGCTAGCTCAGCGTTCGCGTGGACCAGCGCGAGATTGCGCGGCTCGCCCGACGCGCCGGCGTAGAAGAGGTTCCCCACGCCGATGACCACGATCGTGTCGAGATAGCCCGCCGTTACGAGCAGGCGCGGAATCCGTCCTTCCAGCCGGCCGCCGGGGAACGCGAGCAGCACATGCCCGAGCACCGCGAAGAACGCGGCGCCGAGGAAGAGCCCGATCGTGTAGAGGAGCGACGGGTTCACGTAGATCCACCGTCCGGCGAACCACACGAAGCCGAAGAGCAGCATCAGCGACCCGAGGCGATTCGCGGGGCGGCGCAGCCGCTGCACGAGGCCGATCGTCGACCACGAGAGCCCGACCACAAGCGTCAGCGCAGCGGTGAGCCCCGGCGAGTCGGTGACGTCGCCCGCGACGATCAGCGCTGCGGTGCCCGCGGCGAGCGCGAGCACCGCCGGCCAGACGGCAAGTCGAACCAGGTTCTCCAACGGCGTCCTTTGCTGCTCCGCAGCGTCTCGCGTCAGCTCCATCCCAGACAAGGGTGCCACCACGGAATCGTCCTGGTGTGGCTGGCCCCACCCGAACGGCAAGAGTGGTGTCGGCCGTACCACCTAGCCCGACTGCCACTCGTATCGTCGAAGGAGATGCATCAGCTCAAGCTCACGTTCGACCAGCTCGCCTTGATCCACAAGTCGCTACAGGCGGTCAGGACCCTGGCGGTGCTGCCACCGCGCGACGAGCTGCTCGACGACACGATCGACCTCGTCGATCGGGCGCTCATGGAGGCTGTTCGCATCCCGCTGCGCGCGGAGTAGCATCCCAGCGTGGCCGCGATGCTCCATTTCACGCAGGATGCGGAGGCAAACACCCTGCTCGCGCAGGAGCCGATGGCGCTGTTGATCGGCTTCGCGCTCGACCAGCAGGTGCCGGTCCCGACGGCGTTCTCCGGGCCGCTGAAGATCAAGCAGCGTGTCGGCACGCTCGACGCGCACACGCTCGCGACGACCGACCTCGAGCCGGCGTTCCGCGAAAGGCCGGCCGTGCACCGCTTCCCCGGCACGATGGCGAAGCGCGTTCAGGATCTCGCGACATATGTGGACGAGGAGTACGGCGGCGACGCGTCACGCTTGTGGCGCGATGCGAAGGACGGCGCCGATCTCCGCAAGCGCATCTCCGATCTCCCCGGCTTCGGCGAGATGAAGATCAAGACGCTCGGCGCGGTGCTGGCGAAGCGCTTCGACGTGGCGGTCGCGCAAGATCTCGTGCCGAACCATCCGACGCTCGGCGATGTCGATTCATGGGAAGCGCTCGAGGACTACCAGACGAAGAAGCGGGCGCATAAAGCCGAAATGCGCGCGAAGCAGCAGGCCTGAGCTCACATGGTCGGTGACGGTGCGTCGCCCACCGACCGAAGCTGAGACGCGATCTCTGCACGTGACGGCGGTGCCGCTCCGGTGCGCGTGCAGGTGATCGCTGAAGCCGCGACGGCGTAGGAGACTGCGCGGGCGAGGACTGACTCGTCAGGCAGCCGTGTCGCGTCGAA
>JBKOVW010000182.1:0-3809 GCA_046724095.1 Actinomycetota bacterium
ATCGCGCCGATGACGGTCGCCTCGCGGCCGGGCGTGACGTGCGCGTCCGCCCCGGCCTCGGCGAGCCGCGCGACGACATGGTCGATCTCGTCGGGCGTCGCGTGGGCGCCCATGACGATCAGCAGCTCTGGAGATCCCGTCACGGCCATCGAACTCAGGATACTTTTGCTCGCGCCATGCGGATCTTCAGCGGAATCCAGCCCACCGGGGCCAAGCACCTGGGCAACTACATCGGCGCGATCCGGCAGTGGGCGCAGGCGCAGGACGACAGCCTCTTCTGCATCGTCGACCTGCACTCGATCAGCGTCGCCTACGACCCCGACGACCTGCGCGAGTCGACGCTCTCGCTCGCCGCGCTGCTGATCGCCTGCGGACTCGATCCCGACCGCTGCATCCTCTTCGTCCAGAGCCACAACCCGGACCACGCGCAGGGCAACTGGCTGCTGTCGAGCGTCTCGAGCTTCGGGGAGCTCCGCCGCATGACCCAGTTCAAGGAGAAGGCCGAGCAGCAGGAGTTCGTCTCGGTCGCGCTGTTCGAGTACCCGGTGCTGCAGGTGGCGGACATCCTGCTGCACCAGGCCGAAGGCGTCCCCGTCGGCGAGGACCAGCGCCAGCACGTCGAGCTGACCCGCAACGTCGCCGAGCGCTTCAACGCGCGCTACGGCGAGACGTTCGTGCTGCCGCAGGTCCTGACCCCGGAGCTCGGCGCGAAGATCGGCGACCTCCAGGAGCCGGCGAAGAAGATGTCGACGACGGGCGGCACCGCGCAGGGGACCGTCCTGCTGCTCGACGAGCCGGACACGATCCGCAAGAAGATCCGCAGCGCCGTCACCGACTCGGGGCGCGAGGTCAAGCGCGGCCCCGGCAAGGAGGGCATCGAGAACCTCATCTCGATCATGTCGGTCTCAACCGGGCAGACGCCGGAGGCCGTCGAGGCCGGCTACGACGGCAAGGGGTACGGCGACTTCAAGTCCGACGTCGCCGACGCGGTGGTCGAGCTCGTTGCGCCGATCCAGTCGCGCTACAAGGAGCTGCGCAACGACGCGGCGGAGCTGCAGAGGCTGTTGGAATTGGGGGCCGAGAAGGCTCGCGCCTCCTCGGCCCCCACGCTCGCACAGATGTACGAGCGGATGGGCTTCGTACAGCCCTAGGGCTTCGGAACGATCCTGTTGAGGGCCGGGACCGGGATCCCCGCCGAACCGAACGTCCCGAAGTAGGCCGCGAACGCGTCGAGATCGACGGCGCCGCCGAGCGGGTTCGTCCCTTCGTTGAAGACGGTGAACCCGTCCCCGCCGGTCGCGAGGAAGTTGTTCATCGTCACGCGGTACGAGGTCGTCGGCTGCACCTCGGCGCCGTTGATCCACATGCGGCCGATCTTGTCGGCACAGGCGGCAGCGGACGGCGCGGCCTCGTACTTGAAGGACGACGAGATCTGCAGGATCCGGACACTCGTCGCCGCACTGCAGCCGAGGTATTGCTGCTGCAGCAGGCGGCGGATCATGTCGCCCGTCATCGTCTTCGTGACCAACGTGTTGCCGAACGGCTGGACGGTGAACGCCTCGCCATAGGTCACCTCGCCGGGTGCCTCGCCGCCGGCGATGGCATTCACCAGCAGGTCAGCGCGGATACCGCCGGGGTTCATGAACGCTACGACGGCATCGCCGAGTCCGGCAGGCGCCGTCGCGGCGAGCTGTCCGTCGGCGATCACGTCGCCGAGCGTCGACTCGCCGAGCGGCGAGCCGGCGCGGGTCAGGTCGCCCTGGATCCGGCCGATCACGCGGTTCGCGAGCGGCGCGGATGCCGTGACGTACTGATTGACGAGCGCCTGCACCGTCGGGTCGGTAAGCGACGGATCCGCTTGACGGACCACGCCCGGGCCGGGCGTGTTGAGCGCGTTCCGGATCAGGATGTTGTTCGCGCTCGCCGAGACGAGCTTGTCGTTTTTGTTGTCGACCGTGAGCGTGATGTCGCTGAGCACGCGACCGAACGACGAGGCGCTCGTGATCAGGCGCGTGACCCCGTTCGACGTGTAGGTGCAGCGGTACTCCGCGTGCGTGTGGGCGGAGACGATCACCTTGATTTCCGGGTCGAGCCTGTCGGCGATCTTGGCGATGTCGCTGTTGGCGAGGTTGCCGGCGCAGCCGTTGAGCACCGCCGCGCCCGACTGGAAGCCGCCCTGATGGATGACGAGGACCGGCACCTTGACGCCCTTGTCGGCGAGGTCGGCGACCGCCTTGTTCGCTGCGTCGGCCTCGTCCTGGAACGTCAGGCCGGCGACACCCGTCGGCGTGACGATCGTCGGAGTGGACTGAAGCACCTCGCCGATGAAACCGACGCGGAACTTGTGCTTCCCGTCGTCGGAGGCGAACTGCTTGATCCCATAGGCCGGGAAGAGCGGCTGGCCGGTCGAGTCCTTGATCACGTTCGCGGACAGATACTGGAAGTCCGCGCCGGGATAGATGTTCGTCGTCCCGCCGTTCGCGAGCGCGTACGGGGCCGCCTGGCAGCCGTCGGTCGGGTGGCAGCCGCCGTTCTGCATGCGCAGAAGCTCGGCCGAGCCCTCGTCGAACTCGTGGTTTCCGACGGAGCAGAAGTCGGCGTGCATCAGATTCGTGGCGACCTCGGTCGGCTCGTCGTGGAACAACGCGCTGGCGAGCTGGCTGGCGCCGATGTTGTCCCCGGCGCAGATCGTGGCCTCGTTCGCGCCGTACGCCGCCTGCTTGTCCTTGACCGCCTTCGCGAGGTACGCCGCACCGCCAGCGAACTGGCCGTACAGCGTCTGAGACGCTGGATCGAGCGTGCCGTGCAGGTCGTTGAACGCCAGCAGGTGCACGTCCGTCGTGTCGTGGCCCGGCGGCACCGCATCGAAGTTCACAGCGATCTGGTCCGACAGCGTCCGTGCGCCGGAGATGATCGGGCCGGCCGCCGCCTTGTTCGGCGACGCGAGCGGCGCGCCGAGCACGACGCCGACCGCGATCGCCACGAGCGCAAGCGTCGCAGCCCAAGCCCTGAAGCTCTTCCGCATGAATTTTCCTCCCCTGAGGTGACCCTGCCTGATAGAGCGAGCCCTATCCTGACACGCGATCAGGGGAGATGCACAGCGCCGCCGTCGACAAATCGTTACGAAATCGCCGAGATCTCGGGCTCGCGGTCGTCGTCCTGGTCATCCTCGCGGCGGCGGCATTACGTCCCGTTCTGCAGGATCTGCTCGACCGCCCCGCGGTCGGCCATTGGGCGACCATCTTCGTCGCGATCACGATTCAGGCAACGCCGTTCCTGGTGCTCGGCGTCACGATCAGCGCCGCGATCGCAGCGTTCGTCCCGTCCGGCGCACTGCCGCGGCTGCTGCCGAAGAACCCCGCAGCAGCGGTTCCGGTGGCGGCCGTTGCCGGCGCTGCGCTCCCGGGCTGCGAGTGCGGGTCGGTGCCGATCGCGGGCCGCCTCATCACACGCGGCGCGCCGGCGGCCGCCGCGCTGACGTTCCTGCTGTCCGCGCCCGCCATCAACCCGGTCGTGCTCGTCGCGACGGCGGTCGCGTTCCCGAACGACCCGAAGATGTGGGTCGCGCGCTTGCTCGCGAGCCTGCTCGCGTCGATCGCCGTCGGGCTCGCGTGGGTGAAGTTCGGGCGCGACGAGCTCCTGGGGCGTGCGCGCAAGCAGCACGTGCACGAGGGGACGACGGGCCAGGTCTTCGTCGGCACCGCGCAGCACGACCTGCTGCACGCGGGCGGGTTCCTGATCGTCGGCGCGGCGACGGCGGCGACGCTCCAGACCGTCGTGCCGCGCAGCGTGCTCGACGCGGTCGCAGG
>JBKOVW010000090.1:0-4339 GCA_046724095.1 Actinomycetota bacterium
CGCCGCGGCGAATCTGTTCACCCGCAACATTTACAAGGAGTACATCAAGCCGGACGCGACGAACGCGCAGGAGGCGAACGTCTCCAAGATCACGTCGCTGGTGGTGAAGCTCGGCGCGGTCTTGTTCATCATCTTCCTCGACCCGCAGTTCTCCATCGACCTGCAGCTGATCGGCGGCGTCGTCATCCTGCAGACCGGCCCGTCGGTGGCGCTCGGCCTGTACACCCGGTGGCTGCACCGCGGCGGGCTGATCGCGGGCTGGGTGGCCGGCATGAGCCTGGGCTTGTGGATGCTGTACGACATCGCCAATCCGGCGACGGGCCGCAAGCACTTCGGCGGCTCGGCGTTCCCGCTGTCCGACTTCGGCTTCGACACCAAGAAGACGATCTACGTGGGATTCGTCGCGGTCGCTGTCAACCTGCTGGTCGCGGTGATCGTGACGCTCATTCTGCGGGCGACCAAGACCCCGGCGGGCGTCGACGGTACGGCGCTAGACGACTACTTCGCGGACGAGAGCGATCCGCGGCTGGAGAAGGCCAGGACAACGCCCGAGACCCTGGCGTCCTCGACCTGACCCGTCCCCCATACGGCAACGAGCCGGACCGGAAATCGGTCCGGCTTTTTGCCGCTTCGGTTTCCGGCAGGCTCACGACCTGCCCAGCCCAACCCACTGCGTGTGCACCGATCGCCCCTATAGGAGCAGCCCCTATAGGAGCGACAGAAGGCCACGCAGCCTGCTGCCATCGCGTCGCCGGACCGTCCCGCCGCCCAGACCGCGCGAACGTCGCGAGCCCGAACCTGCCAGATCCTCGACCGCGCGCCAGCACTGACCCACGCGGCGACGACTCGTCTACGACCGGCGGACGTAGTCGTCGATGGCGTTCGCGAGGCGTTCGAGTGTGCGCGCGAGATCCCTCCGCTCCGCCTTCGACCAGTCGTGCAGCACCTTGTCGTAGAGGGCCCGCCGCGCTGCCCGGACCGCGTCGACCTGTTTGAGGCCGGTTTCCGTCGCCTCGATCACCGTGCCGCGGCCGTCCTTCGGGTCGCGCTGGCGCTCCACGAGACCGTCGTGCTGTAACGCAGTCACCTGCCGGGTCACGGTCGAGCCGTCGAGGTTGAGCCGATCGGCCAGCGCCGAGACGTTCAGCCGGCCGTCCCGCTGCAGGTGCCGCAGGATCACGTATGCCGCGCGGTCGAGCGCGCGGTGCGGCTTGAGGCCAGTCGACCTGCGACTCGCCTCGCCGAGCCGCATGAGAAATGCGACCTGGGTCTCGATGACGCCCAATGCCTCATCGTCGGCTGGTGTCTCGCGGCCCCGCGTGCGGGTGCGCGATGTCTCGTCGGCTCGTGTCATTCTCGCCCGCCCCGGCCATGCATTACCCAACGCAACATAGCTGTAACATACAGCCTTCTTGTTCCTGGCGGAATGCCTGCTGGCCTAGTTGCCAGTATGGATCGCCACGGCAAGTCCGCGGCGGCACACGCCGCGGCGGCTCAGAACAGCGCGCGGTAGAGCAGCAAGAGGCCGATCGCCGTACCGAATGTCACGATGATGACCCGGAGGACGCGGGCCGGCAGCCGGCGGGCGAGCCTCGCGCCCGCGTACCCTCCGATGATCGTGGCCGGCACGAGCGTGAGCGCCGCACCCCAATGGATGTTCGCGAAGATCGCGAACACCACGACCGTGACGAGGCCGACCGCGGCCGAGAGGACGTTCTTGAGCGCGTTGATGCGGTTCAGCGTCTCGTCCAGGATGAGGGCGAGTGCAGCCACATACATGACCCCGAGCGCCGCACCGAAGTAGCCGCCGTAGATCGCGCCGACGAACACCACGGCCTGCAGCGTGACGTTCCGCCGCCGCGGCGACAGCGCGCGCGGGTGGCCGACCAAGCCGCGCAGCCGCTGCTGGAACGCGAGCGTCGCGGCCGCACCTAGCACTAGGAACGGCACGATCAGCTCGAACGTGTGCGCCGGCGTGAGCAGCAGCAACGCGCATCCGAGGGCGGCGCCAACCAGGCTGGTCGGCACGATCCTACGCAGGCGGTGGCTTTGCCCGCCGAGATCCGCGCGGCTGCCGACCACGCTGGCGACGTAGCCGGGGAAGACTGAGACGGAGTTCGTGACATTGGCGTCCACCGTGGGGAGGCCGATCGCGATCAGCGTCGGGAACGTGATCAACGAGCCGCCGCCGGCGATCGCGTTGACGATGCCGGCCGCGACGCCCGCGACAACGAGCAGGACAATGTGCGAAAGATCCATAGCCCGGTTGAATCTACGGGGTGCCAGGGCCGCGGGTACCATGGTCACGCGACGGACGAGTCGGCCGGGCGGTCGCGTCGGCGCCCCGGCGGGCGCCGCCGAGGAACGTCCGGACTCCGCAGAGCAGGGTGGTTGTTAACGGCAACCCGGGGTGACCCGCGGGAAAGTGCCACAGAGAACAGACCGCCGGCACCGATGTGCCGGTAAGGGTGAAACGGTGAGGTAAGAGCTCACCAGCACCCCGGGCGACCGGGGTGGCTCGGTAAACCCCACCCGGAGCAAGGCCAAGCAAGGTCGCCGCCGCGAGGCGGTGGCCGGCGCAGGCGATTGAGGGCTGCTCGCTCGAGCCTGCGGGTAGGCCGCAAGAGCTTGCCGGCAACGGCAAGCCGAGATGGATGGCCGCCACCGGCGATCGCGAGATCGCCGGACACAGAATCCGGCGTACAGGCCGACTCGTCCGCCGCCCTCCTGGTCACGGTGTTTCTCATGGCCGTTGGGCTGGTCCTTCGTACGTCAGTACTGGTCGACGTTGGTCGAGACTGGTGGGCGTTTGACGGCCCAGAGACGGCCCGGACGGCCCAGAGACGGCCCGGGAATGATCTTCAAACAGCGGCCACCTGGTCGGCTGGTGAGGCATCCCGTCGCGCAGGCGTCGCCCGGCCGGGCCGCGGCTGCCTGGTCCAGATGGAGCGCCCTACCGGACGAACGATCTGGACCAGGCAGACGCGGTCTGGTGGCCTCCGGTGCGCGACGCGGGGCCGGGCGGCGGGGGCATCCCGGAGCTGCCCCGGTCCAGGGCGGGTAGCCGTGCCGTCGCCATCGTGCGGTCAGGACACGGGGCAGCCGCATGACTGTCACGGCCGGGGTCGCGCCGTCCTACCGGGGGTCGCGTGGCACGTCCGACTGGTCCAGCGTCTCGGCGAGGACGTGTGGATGTCGTCGCCGACGATCTCGGGACCAGCGTCGTTGCGCCGGATCCCCCACGGTTAGGACGAGAAGCCCGAGCGCCCCGGCCAGTACGCAAGCCCACCGCAGGTGCGCGGCTGCCCAGCTGTCGCCCGGCGTCGGGTATAAGGCCCAGCTGCTGGGCAGCACGGAGGCGAGGATCGCGGCGGCGAACACCGCGGGTCCCGCGGCCATGCTGGCATCGCGAGCGCCGGACCAGCGGGCGACGCCGCCGGCGACGGCGAGCGCGACCGCGGTCAACGCCGCGCATTCCAGGCTGAGCGCCGCCGCCAGATCGCCTGGCCTTATCCACAGCAGCGCGCCCGCCCACGGTACGGCGACAGCCATCGCAGCGACGCCGCAGCGCACGCCGTACCGCCAGGCGAGCGGCACGGGTGCGGCGGCGAGCTGGTTCGCAGCCGCGTCGTCGGCCAGCGCCACCACGCTGGTGGCCAGCAGCACCGCGACGACCCGCAGCAGGGTGACCGCGCCGCCCGCGTCGCGCACGTCATCGGCCTTCCAGGCGAGCACGCCTGCGGCCATTAGCCAGCCGGCGAGCACCGGCGGCCACCGGGTGGTGCGGGGCAGCGCACCGGCCAGCACGAGCTCGCGCAGCACCCTGCCGCGGGAAGCCGCCGGTGTCACGGAAGCTGCGCCCAGCCCGCGGCGATCGTCCCGATCCACGCGACGGCCGCCAACGCCAGCAGCAGCCGCCGGTGCGGACGGTGGCGCAGCAGCGCCGCGACGCCGGCGAGCAGCGACAGGCCGAGCAGGTACACCGCATGCCAGGCGTGCGACCCGGCGCCCATGGTGTACGTCTGGTAGTACGCCGGCGACATGGTCCACGGCGCGGTCCACCAGACGGCACCGTGCTCCATGACCGCCACCACCCAGGCGATCAGCGCGAACAGCACCACCAGCGGGAGGCCGCGCCACGGCAACCAGGGAGCCACTGCGGCGCCGAGCAGGCCGCCGCCGAGCGTGCAGAGCGGGATCACCGCCAGCTCGGCGACGCCCTGCACCCGGCCCACCGAGTCGCCGGCGCGCTCCACCAGCCACAGGACGGCAGCGAACCCGGACGCGACCGCGGTCGGGCCGAGGACACCGAGGCAGGTCGCCAACGTTCGAGCCGACG
>JBKOVW010000140.1:0-8704 GCA_046724095.1 Actinomycetota bacterium
AGTCGATCGTCCCCTCGGCGATCCCCTTGACGATCGCCGACGAGTGCTTGATGCGCACCTTCTTCGACCGCTCGACGTCGTCACCGCCGCCGACGCGTCCGGTGTTCAGGAGGTAGACCTCGAGCGGATGCTCCTCGAGCAACTCGAGGAAGCGGTTGCCCTGCAGGTCGTGCGGCATCGGGAAGAACGGGTTCGTTCCCGGGACGCGCAGCGCCTTGCCCGCCTCGTCCGCGCCGCCGGCCGCCGTGCCCTTCGTCTCGCCGAGCATGAAAAAGGCCGCTGCCTGCGGCCCCTCGAGCTTTGCGACGGCGGGGATGACGTTGTCGTTCTTGTTCAGCACGAGCAGGAAGTCGGCGCCGTCGATCTCGCGGTCGGCGGCGGACTCGATCACGCCGAACGGGAACGTCGCGCGGCCGTTCTGGGTGTAGCTCTCGTCGTAGAAGTCGACCTCGTCGCCGTGCTGCGAGACGTTCTCGAGGTAGGAGTCGGGCTGCGTCACGGCGCCGTAGATCGTCGGCTCGTCCTCGGGGTTGAGCCCGTACGTCTTCGCGAAGCACCCGTTCTCGGTCACGTAGATGCGGCCGTCGGCCATCCACGCGACGAAATCGTCCTGCACCGGCAGCGAGCCGTTCTGGCGCGTGAACGTCGTCGTGGTCTTGCCCGTGCCGGAGAGGCCGACGGTGAGGCAGACCTTGTCGCCGCTTTCGGTCGGGATGATCTTGCACCCCGCGTGCAGCGGTAGCCCGCCGCGGTCGTAGACGAGCTTGTTCCACATGCGCAGGCCGCCCTTCTTCGACTCGCCGAAGTAGTCGGAGTTGAAGACGCGCGTCACACCCTGCTCGAGGTCGACCATGATCAAACGGTCGTCCGGAAAGCCGTCGGCCTTCAGGTTCGGCGTGTAGATGACGGTCAGCTCGGGCTCGAAGTCGTCCTCGGGCGGACCGAAGTAGAGCTGCTGCTGCATCCCCGCGATGTTCGCGTTCGCTGCCTCGACGAATAGCCGCGCCGCCGTGCGGAACTCCGGATCGATTCCGATGTAGCCGTCGATCTGCACCATCTCCTGCTGCGCGATGTACTCGTCCTGGCGCTCGTCCCACTTCACGCCGTCGTCGGTGGTGATGGACTGGTTCTGACCGTCGGGCTCGTCCGTCACGAGATACGTCGAGCCCTTCGAGCGCGCGAGCACCTCCGTCTGCACGTTCAGGTTCCCGTACTTCGTCGGACGCGCGGTTCGCATCTTCGCGGCGAGCTCCTTGACCTCCTCAGGGCTTGGATTCGCAATTACGCGCTTCGCCTGCGGAAGCCGGAACAACATTTTCGCCACGTGTAAACGCTCCTTCGTCTGCGGGACTCGGGGATTCTACCCGCCCGTCGGGGGGCGAACCCCGCGCGCGAACGCAGGCGCGCCATGGTCTCGAAGACGAAGAAGCTGCTGGCGGCGGCGCTGGCAACCGTCTCGCTCGCAGCCGTCCCGGCGACGAGCGTCGTCCTCAATGCGGCCCCGAGCGTGCTGGCGTGCGGGAGCAACAGCTCCGGCACGTGCGGCTAAGCAGAACGTCCGTCCGGAACGAGGAGCCTCGCACGAGGCTCCTCGTACTTCGCACGAACACGGGCGGGTGCTCGTGGCTGCTCCCAAGGAAGACGCGCGGCAAGCGACTCGTGGTGTCGTCCAAGTCTCCTACCAGGGCCAGACGGCCGCGTTTTCGCAGACGTTCAAGATCACCTGAGGCGACTGCTCTTCGATAGCTTCCTCATTGGTGGAAGCCAAGCACGACGTCCTCATCGTCGGTGCGGGCTGCGCGGGCATGCGCGCGGCGATCGAGGCGTTCGATGCGGGCGCCGACGTCGCGCTGCTCTCGAAGATCCACCCCGTGCGGAGCCACTCCGGCGCTGCCGAGGGCGGCATCAACGCGGCGCTCGGGAATGCGTCCGAGGACGACCCTGAGACCCACGCGTTCGACACCGTCAAGGGGTCGGACTACCTCGGCGACCAGGACGCGATCGAGATCCTCTGCGAGGAGGCGCCCGAAGACGTGTACCAGCTCGAGAACTGGGGCGCGGTCTTCTCGCGCACGGAGGACGGACGCATCGCCCAGCGCCCCTTCGGCGCAGCCGGTGCGCCGCGAACAGCGTATGCGGCAGACATCACCGGTCACGTCCTCGTCCACGTGCTCTACGAGCAGGTGATGAAGCGCGAGATCCCGGCGTACGAGGAGTACTTCGCCTGGAAGCTCGTCATGAACGACGACCGCTGCCAGGGCGTGATCGCCTGGGACCTCATCAACGGCGGCCTGAAGTCGATCGGCGCGAAGACGGTCATCCTCGCGACCGGCGGCGCCGGCCGGCTCTACGTCGGCACGACGAACGCGTACTCGTGCACCGGCGACGGGATGGCGCTTGCACTTCGCGTCGGCGTGCCGCTGAAGGACATGGAGATGATGCAGTTCCATCCGACTACGCTGGCGCCGACCGGCGTGCTCATCACCGAGGGCTGCCGCGGCGAAGGCGCCTACCTGTTGAACTCGGAGAGCGAGCGCTTCCTCAAGAGCTACGCGCCGAACGCGATGGAGCTCGCGTCGCGCGACGTCATCTCCCGGGCCGAGCAGACCGAGATCGACGAGGGCCGAGGCGTCGACGGGAACGTTCTCCTCGACCTGCGCCACCTCGGGGCCGACCGCATCCTGGAGCGACTGCACGGCACGCGCGAGCTCTCGATGACCTTCGCGGGCGTCGACCCGATCTACGAGCCGATCCCCGTCCGGCCGGGAGCGCATTACCACATGGGCGGCGTCGACACCGACGTGTGGGGACAGACGAACGTCGAAGGGCTCTACGCGGCCGGTGAGTGTGCGTGCGTGTCGGTGCACGGTGCGAACCGGCTCGGCGGTAACGCGCTGATGGAAACGATCACGTACGGCAAGCGCGCGGGGCGCCACGCGGCCGAGTGGGCGCTCGCCAACACGACCGTCGAGGTCCCGCCGTCGACCGAGGCAGACGCGGAGCGTGAGTTGAAGCAGCTGCTCGACCGGTCGCAGGGCGAGCGGCCGTGGAAGATCCGCGACGAGCTGGCGCAGACGATGCACGAGAACTTCGGGGTCTTCCGCCGCGAGGATCAGATGCAACAGCAGGGCGACATCGTCGCGGGCCTGCGCGACCGGTACGAGCGCGTGGTCGTGGAGGACAAGGGGCAGGTCTTCAACAGCGACCTGACGCAGGCGCTCGAGCTCGACTACCTGCTCGAGCTCGCGCAGTGCATGGTCGTCGCCGGCATCGCGCGGAAGGAGAGCCGCGGTGCACATGCGCGACCGCACGACTACCCCGACCGCGATGATGAGCAGTACATGAAGCACACGCTCGTCTCCCTCGACGACGACGGCCGCCCCGACCTCGAGTGGCGCGACGTCACGGTCACGAAGTGGCAGCCGCAGGAGCGCAAGTACTAGTGGGCCTGCGCCGGGCTCTCGCCCTGTTCCTGCTGGCGCTCCCGCTCGCGGCATGCGGCGGCTCGAGCGATGTCACGTCGCTCGACCCGGTCGCACAGGCCGCCGACAGGACGACGAACGTCGCCGGGGCGCACTTCCAGATGAGCGCCCGCATCGCCGGGCAGGGCGAGACGCTCGCCTTCAGCGGGCCGGGTGAGATCGCCGACCACGGCAAGGAGATGCACATGCGCCTCACGCTGCCGGCCTCCATGCTCGGCGCGGGTGGAACCGGCGACGCGAAGTTCGACGTCGTCAGCTCGAACAACACGTACTACCTCCACGGAGGGCCGTTCGAGCAGATCGCGCCCGGCAAGTGGGTGAAGGTCAAGAGCACGGACAACGCCTTCCAGCTCGGCGAGAACGACCCGTCCCAGATGCTGCAGTACCTGCGCGCGACGTCGAATGTCGACGAGGTCGGCAAGGACACCGTCCGCGGGGTCGACACGACCCACTACGCCGCCCGTCTGCAGCTCGACCGGGTCGCGGACAAGGTGTCGCCCGAGGCCGCGCGCGCGCTGAAGCAGGCGACGAAGACGCTCGGGACCAAGGAGATCCCGCTGGACGTCTGGGTCGACGCCGACGGGCTGGTCCGGCGCATCAAGATGGACTGGCACCCGAACGGCGGCACCCTCGTGATGGCGCTCGACCTGTTCGACTTCGGGGACGTCCACGTCGACGTGCCGGCCGACTCCGAGACGGTCGACCTCTCCGGCATGCTGGGAGGCGGATGAGCACGCACATCGCACCCGCTCCGGGCTCCAGCACGATCGAGCTCGCGCTGAAGATCTGGCGCTACGACGCCGAGACGGGCGAGAAGGAGCTGAAGCGCTACGAGGTCGAGGCGCCCGACTGGGTGACGCTGCTCGACGTGCTCGACATCATCAAGGACCAGCAGGACGGAACGCTCGCGTACCGCAAGAGCTGCCGCATGATGATCTGCGGCTCGTGCGGGATGCGGATGGACGGCGCCGCGGTGCTCGCGTGCAAGACGCGCATGTACGACATCGCGAAGTCGGGGCACGAGCCGGTGATCTCGCCGATGGGGAACCTGCCCGTGCTCAAGGACCTCGTCGTCGACATGGATCCGTTCTGGGGGAAGATCCGCTCCGTCAAGCCGTGGCTCGATCCGGGCTACGACGAGGTCGCCGAGAAGGAACGCGTCGTCTCGCAGCAGCAGATGAACGTCATCCACAAGGAGGCGCTCTGCATCATGTGCGGCTGCTGCGTCTCCGAGTGCAACTCGATGGAGTCGGATCCGGAGTTCCTCGGGCCGGCCGCGCTGGCGAAGGGCATGCGTTTCGTGGGCGACGCGCGGGACCGTGACGACATCCAGCGGCTGAACAAGTACAACGAGGAGCACGGGATCTGGGACTGCACGCGCTGCTACTTCTGCAACGAGCGCTGCCCGAAAGGCGTCGATCCGCGTGACGCGATCGCCAAGCTCGGCGCGGAGTCGATCAAGCAGGGCATCGACCACGACATGGGGGCGAAGCACGCGAAGTGGTTCGTGCGCTCCGCCATGACGACCGGCTGGCTCCGCGAGGAGGAGCTGATCCCCAAGACGCAGGGCTACATCTCCGCGATCAGGCAGGCGAAGTTCGCGCTCGGCCTGATCAAGCACGGCAAGGTACGGCCGGTTCCCGTGCCCCATGTCGCGGACCGCGTCGGCGAGGCACGGGCGCTGTACAACCTCGTCAAGGAGCAGGGGCGCGACGGCGCGCTCGGGATCGTCCAGGGCGAGCACGCGCTGGGCCGCATCGAGTTCACCGAAGAGGAGGGTGCGCGCGAGAACGCTCCCGAGATCCAACCCGGCGTCGAGCCGCCGCCCGCAGAGGGGTAGTACCAGTGAGGCGCGTCGCGTACTACAAGGGCTGCCTCGCCTCGCTCTCGGCGAAGGAGCTCGACTCGTCGACGCAGGCACTCGCGCCGCAGGTCGGCCTGGAGCTCGTCGAGCTCAAGGCGGTCACCTGCTGCGGCGCCGGCGACATCCACGAGGCCGAGCCCGACTACTACCTGCACCTCAACGCGCGGATCCTCGCGTACGCGGAAGCGGCCCGCTGCGACACGCTGCTCACGATCTGCAACGTCTGCACGCTCAACCTGAGGCAAGCGAACTGGCAGCTGAAGAACGACGATGCGCTCCGCCAACGGGTGAGCGACAACCTGGAACGTGTCGGCGTCCCGCCGTACAGCGGCAACGTCGAGGTGCGGCACTTGCTCTGGGAGATCGCCGAGGGCGAGGGCTACGAGCTGCTCAAGGCAGCTGCACACAAGGGGCTGAAGGGACTGAAGGTGGCGCCGTTCTACGGCTGCCAGATCCTGCGGCCGTCCAAGATCCTGGGGTTCGAGGATCCGGACCGTCCCTGGTCGCTCGAGCGCATCATCGAGGCCTGCGGCGGCGAGTCGATCGACTACCCGGCAAAGATCAAGTGCTGCGGCTTCCCGATCATCGCCGCGCGTGAGGAGACGGCGCTCGGGGAGCTGATCCAGCCGATCGAGCAGGCGAAGGAGGCGGGGGCCGACGCGCTCGTGACGCCCTGCCCGCTCTGCCACCTGTCGCTCGACGCGTGGCAGTCGAAGCTGAAGGCGGCCACCGGCAAGGACTTCCAGATGCCGATTCTCCACCTGTCGCAGCTCGTCGGCGTAGCGGCGGGCCTCGAGGAGTCGGAGCTGAAGTTCAAGCGGCACATCGTGCCGGTCACGCCGGTGCTCGAGAAGCTCGAAGTCTGAAGCGCGCGGGCGCGTTTGCCGCCGCCGCGGCGGGCGCCGGCCTGAGTTGGGGATGGTTCGAAGCGGGCTGGGTCCGCCTACGAACGCTCGAGGTCGGGCTCGGGCGGCTGCCGCAGGAGCTCGACGGCATCCGCGTCGCGCACCTGTCCGACTTCCACCTCGGCGTCCCTTCGCGCGGGTCGCATGCCGCCCGTCGGGGGGTCGAGTGGGTGCGCGAACGGGAGCCCGAGCTCGTGTGCATCACCGGCGATCTCGTCTCGCGTCCGCGCGGAGAGCGGGTGCTGCGCTCGCTCCTGCGCGAGCTCGGCGGCGCCTACGTCGTGCTCGGCAACCACGACGTCGAGCACAGCCGCGACCCATTCTCGCGGTCCGCGGGCCTAACGGACCTGAGCCCGGCGCGCCTGCTCGCCGACGAGAGCGCGACAGTCGACGTGCGCGGCAAGCGCGTGCAGATCGTCGGCGTCGACCCCCGCGCCTACCGGCAGGCGGCGTCGAGGCCGTGGGAGCTCGTCGACGAGCGCGCCGACTTGAGGATCCTGCTGTGCCACTTTCCGTACGTGCTCGACTTCCTGCCGCCGGACGCGTTCGACCTCGTCCTCGCTGGTCACATGCACGACGGTCAGATCTCGCTGCCGCTGGGACGCAGGCGGAAATATCGCTTCGCGCACCCGAACACGCGCTACGCGGTGGGTTTGTACAGGCGGCCGGCCGCGACCATGCACGTGTCGCCCGGGCTCGGCACCACCTTCGTCCCGCTCCGCTTCTTCGCGCGGCCCGAGGCGACAGAGCTGGTGCTACAAACTCCGCGAGAGTGAACGCCACGATCTCCACCGACGTCCTGGCGACCTACGCCGCCGATGCCGCGCGCGAGGTCGACGGCGTGCGCGGGCTCGTGGAGAGCACGCTGCATCGCCACAAGGGCGTACGCGTGGTCGCGGCCGACAGCGGGGTGCGGATCGAGCTGCACATCGCAGTCGACTGGGGCGCCTCGATCCCCGCCGTCGGCCGTGAGATCCAGCGGCGCGTGGCCGCATACCTGGCGCGGATGGCGAGCGTCGAGGTCGAGGCAGTCGACGTCGTCGTCGACGAGATCGGCCCGCCCTCGTGAGCGGCCCGCGTCTGACCGGGCTGACCGGGGTCACGCTCCAGGATGCGCCGCTGGTCTGTCACGAGTGCATCTGGTGGCAGACCCGCGCAGGTCGCCCGCTCGACAAGCGGAAGTGGATCGAGCGCGCCGAGACGGAGTGGGGGCCCTGGGGGACCGTCTACTACGACGCCGACGGCCGCGTCCTCGGGTCGATGCAATACGGCCCGGCCGAGCTCTTCCCGCGGGCAGCGGAGCTGCCCGCCGGCCCTCCGTCCGACGACGCCGTGCTCGTAACGTGCGCATTCCTCGTGGAAGCATCCGCGCCATGGGTGATGCAGTCCCTCTTCCTGGCTGCGATCGGCGACGCTCGTGACCGTGGCGCGAAGGCGTTGGAGACGTTTTCGTACCGCTACCGCGAGGGCGAGTCGCAATACGAGCGCTTCCAGGTGCACAAGACGATCTTCCCGGCAGACTTTCTCGCCGACTTCGGCTTCCGCGCGATCCGAAGCGCGGGCTTCGTCGAGCTCGCCCGGTTGGAGTTCGGCGGCCTTGTGCCCGTCGTGGAGGGACGCCGCGCGAAGGTCCTGCGCGTCGTGAAGGAAGCATTCGCGCCGGCGCCGGCGCCCGTTCCGCCGGGCCCGTGAGCGCGCGCGCCTAGTACTGCCGGCCTGCGGAGCCGGCTCGTGACGTCAGCGACGCATTCAACGCGGCCATGCTGAAGTCGCGCCGGAAGCGAGCGCCGTACCAGTCGGGGCCGTTCCCTTCGCGGGTCCAGCCCATCCGGACGAGGTCGTCGCACAGGGACCGGTACGCCGCAACGGCCTCGGCGGACTCCTCGACGTCCTTGCCGGCGACGGCGAACCCCGGCGACTCGGCGACGACCAGCTCTTCACCCCTGTGGAACGAGCGTGCATAGAACGCGCCCCGGTCGTGGTCCGTCCACAAGGCGATCTCACAGCTCCAATGTTCCGTGGAGACGGAAGGTGGACTGTCGCTGCCGCTGTCCGATCGCTCTGCCTCGCGGACCGGAGCCGGCGGGGCCGGGCTCGGCGCCGGCGGCGGAGCGGGGGCCAGTTGGATGGGCTCCGGCTCGACGGCCTTCGGCTCGACGGGCTCCGGCTCGACGGGCTCCGGCTCGACCGCCTCCGGCTCGACGGGCTCCGGCTCGACGGGCAGCGTCTCCGTACTCTCGACGACCACCAGCGGTTCCGGTGGAATGACCTCCGGTTCGACCTCGCGCAGGGGCTCGCGCTTGCGGCCCAGAACGGAACAGAGCACCAGCAGGGTCGCCGAAGCTCCGACGACGTCGCCTAGCGACGCACGCCGGGGCCGATCCGAAGAGCGAGTCGTCTTGTTCAACTTTCGGCACTGACCCCGCAGCGATCGCGTTCCTGCTGTTCTCTTC
>JBKOVW010000345.1:0-4740 GCA_046724095.1 Actinomycetota bacterium
CGAGGTCTACCGGCACCCCTTCGCCTACGCGCATCGTTCCTGCGCGAGCGACTAGCTGCAGCCGCGAACGGTCCTGTCCGCCGTCACGAGCTGGTCGAACGCCGTCGCCACGCGTGCGCGTACTGTCGCGCGCCGCGTGAAGCTGAGATTGGCGCCGAACGGCTTGCGCGTGTCGACGGCGGCCCGACGGCCGTCGACGAAGAAGGTCACGGCCGTGATGCCGGCGCCGGCGACCGACGTTCTGACCGCGCCGCACCCTCCGCGCCGAGTCGCCGTGAAGACCAGCGGCGGCCGTCCACGGCAGCTTGCGCCGGCGCAGGTGGCGAGCCTGTGCAGTCGAGCCGCGAGCGCGTTCTTGATCCGGTCGTACACCGGATTTGCGTGCTGGCTCTGCAGCTCGTACGGGTCCTTGCGCAGGTCGTAGAGCTCGCGGTCGCCGTTCTGGTGCTCGGCGTAGAGGAAGTTCCGCGAGCGGATTGCGTCGAAGTGGGTGGCCCCCGGCATGTTGTCGACGAGCAGGTCGCGTCCGAGCTCGAGCCCGCCGTCGCGCCAGAAGCGAAGCAGCGAGACGCCGTCCTCGACCCGGCGCGGCCGCGCCGTGCCGCCCGCCGCGGCGAGAATCGTCTCCGCGTCGTCGACGTTCATCGTCAACTGCTTGCGGTGCACGCCGCGCGGGAGGGCCTTGTTCCCCGTCCAGCGCATCAGCAGCGGCACACGGATCGACTCCTCGTAGAGGCGGACCTTGCCCTGACGAATCCGGTGCTCGCCGTGGAAGAAGCCGTTGTCGCTCGTGAAGATCAGCAGCGTGTTGTCGAGCTCGCCGGTCTGGCGCAGCGTCTCGACGATCGACGCGACGGCCTCGTCGACCGCGAGCAGCGTCTCGCGGCGCTGCTGCCAGTTCTCCTGGATGTTCGCCCGCTGACGGGCGGTGATCGGCGTCATCCGGCGGATGAGCGTCGGCTTGTCGGAGACATCGGCCTCGTTGAAGTTCGGCGGCTCTGGCAGCGGCGTCCCGGCAAAGCGGTCCGCGTGACGCGGCGCCGGATCGGGCGTGGCGAAGCCGACGGGATCGCCCGGCTCGCGCGGCCCGCCGGCATGGTCCGCGAGAAATGCGACCCAGAGGAAGAACGGGCCATCAGGTGCGCGGCGCCGGATGATCTCGTTGGCTTTGTCGCGGTAGACGTCGGTCTGGTAGCAGGACGGCTCCGGCGTCGCGCAATACGTCGTGAGGACGCCGTTCTCGTTGAGCGTGTAGTCGTAGTAGCGGTACGTGGTCGGGTCGACCGCCCCGTGCCACTCGCTCCAGCCGGGCGGGATCTCGAGCGGATTCCGCCGGCCGTAGCCGTTCAGGTACTTGCCGAGATGGACGGTGTAGTAGCCGGCCGGCTGCAACCAGACCGGCAGCGTGTTCGTGTGGTCGAGCTTGTCATAGCCGCCGTCCAGCGGCGCGTTGCCGCGCACCCCGTTGTTGTGCGAGTACTGCCCTGTCAGGAACGATGCCCGGGACGGGCAGCAGAGCGAGAACGAGTCGAAGTTGTTGTCGAAGGTGACCCCCTCGTTGCCAATCAGGCGGCGGACGTTCGGGAGCACCTCCATCTCGGCCAGCGTCTGGTCGTCGGTCTCGAGCACGACGATGTTGGGACGCGCCGGCGCGACGGCTGCCTCCGGGCCAGCGGAGCCTGCCGCCGCCAACACGGACGCGACGAGAATCGCCAGCGCCAGCCCGCCCTTCATGCGCGAGTTACGCCGGTTGCTCCTCGACGAGCGGGACTGCGCGCGAGCGCAGCCACACGAAAGCGGAGATCGACAGCCCCGCGATCCCGGCGACCGCGAACCCGAGCTCGGTTCCGCCGGCCGCCGTCAGCCAGCCCATGAGGATGCCGCCCGCGGTGCCGGTGCCCGCGAACGCGAAGAAATAGAGGCCGATCAGCCGGCCGCGCAGATGATCCGGCGAGCTCAGCTGGACGAGCGAGTTCGCATTCGACGACCAGGTCGTGAAGGAGATCCCGCCGACGAAGAGCAGTGCGGCGATGACGACCGTCGAGTGGAGCGGCGCGATCAACAGCTCGCAGAGCGCGAAGCCGGCCGTGCCGATCACCGTCGTCGCCATCGTCGCGCGGGCGATGTTCGCCGAGACGAGCGCGCCGATCAGCGCGCCGACGCCGAAGACGGCCGACAGGATCCCGAAGACCTGCGGGCCGGAGTGCAGCGTCTGCTTCGCGAGCACCGGGAGCAGCACGTTGAAGTTCAGGCAGAACGTGCTCATCACAGCGACGAGGACGAGCACGAGCATGATCTGGTCGTCCCGACGCGCGTAGGCGAGGCCCTCCTTCAGTCCCTTGAACAGCGTCCGTGGACGCTCGCGGCGCTCGATCGCGTGGAACTCCTGCGGTCGCATCATCAGCAGGCCGACGATCACGGCGACGTAGCTCACGGCGTTCACGGCGAAGCAGACGCCCGCGCCGGCCGTGGCGATCAATACGCCGCCGAAGGCGGGGCCGAAGATGCGTGCGCCGTTGAAGACGCCTGAGTTGAGGCTGATCGCGTTCGGCAGCTCGAGCGGCCCGACCATCCGGAACGTCAGCGACTGGCGCGACGGCGCGTCGAGCACCTGCACGAGACCCATCAGCGCCGCGATCACGTAGACGTGCCACGGCTGCGCGACGCCGGCCAATGCGATTACCGCCATCGCAGACGCAAGCACCATCTGGGTGCACTGCGTCGAGATGACCGTCTTCCACGAGTCGAGGCGGTCGACGACGACGCCGGCGACGAGGCTGAAGAACGTGAACGGCAGGAACTGGCAGAGCGCCAGGATCCCGACCGCGACCGGCGAGTGGGTGAGGGACAGGACCAGCCACGCCTGTGCGATGCGCTGCATCCAGGTCCCGACGTTCGAGATGACCTGGCCGGTGAAGAAGAGGCGGTAGTTGCGGTGCTTTCTGACGCTGAGGAACGTGCGCGCGCCGGCGCGAAGAATCGCTGCCGTCATGCGGCGGTGTCGAGCTCGAGCAGGTGGGCGAGCGGCTCGATCGCGGCGTCGATCGCCTCGAGCTGCTCCGGCTCGAGATGGCGCAGGCGATCTGCCAGCCAGGCGGTGCGCTTCGACTTGACGGAGCGGAGCACCCTGTGACCCGGCGGCGTGAGCGAGATACCGACCCGCCGCTGGTCGCCCGCGACGGGCGACCGCTGGACGAGCCCGGCTTCCTCCAGGCGCGCGATGAACTTGGACATGCCCGGTACGGACATCCGCTCGACCGCTGCGAGCTCGCGCATCCCGATTCCGGGGCGGGCCTTGATCTGGACGAGCAGGGCGACCTGGCCGCCCGTGACGCCGAGCGAGTGGACCTCGCGCCGCAGCTCGCGGTTCAGTTTCAGCAGCACGGGGCGGAGCTGGTTCGCGAGAGCGGTTGTGTCAATCGTCACGGCGGCGAGCATTTCGTTAACCAGGTTAACTAATCGGCCGTTGGCTCCGTCGGCTTAACCCCTCGTCTGAGGGGCAAAATGACCCGGCATGGCCAGGAATCCCCTCGAAGACGTCGCGCGCGCCCTCCGCGAGCGCCTGACCGCGGGCGGCGGCGACCCGGGTGACTGGATCGCCGACCAGCTGGATTCGCTCCGCCGCCCGGAGCCGGCGCGGACGCTCGAGGAGCTTCAGGCCGAGCTCGACTCGCTCACCGGCCTGGAGACGGTCAAGGAGCAGGTGCACGCCCTCGTCGCCTTCCTCCAGGTGCAGGCCGAGCGGCAACGGCACGGGCTGCCGGAGGTCGCGACGTCGCAGCACCTCGTCTTCCTCGGCAACCCGGGGACCGGCAAGACGACCGTTGCGCGGCTGCTCGCGGAGATGTACCGCGCGATGGGCCTGCTGCGCCGCGGCCATCTCGTCGAGGTCGACCGCGCGGCCCTCGTCGGCCAGTACGTCGGGATGACCGCGATCAAGACCGACCGTGTCATCCGGCGCGCGCTGGACGGCGTGCTCTTCATCGACGAGGCGTACTCGCTCTCGGTCGGCGACGAGCGCTACGACTTCGGCCCCGAGGCGATCGAGACGCTGCTGAAGCGGATGGAGGACTTCCGCCACCGGCTCGTCGTGATCGTCGCGGGCTATCCGCGGCTGATGCACCGCTTTCTGCAGTCGAACCCGGGGCTGCGCTCGCGCTTCTCGCGCGAGATCAGCTTCCCCGACTACTCGACGGACGAGCTGGTCGCGATCACCCAGAAGCTCGCCGGCGAATACGAGTACACGCTCGACGACGAGGCGAAGGAGGCGCTGCGCGCGATCCTCGCGGGCGCGGCGCGCGGGGAGGGGTTCGGCAACGCGCGCTTCTCACGGACGCTCTTCGAGCAGGCGCTCAACGCGCAGGCGCTGCGGCTCGCACGCGTCGACGGCGCCGACCTGGCGGAGCTCGAACGCTCCGAGCTGATGACGCTCCGCGCTCCCGATCTGCTCGCGGCTGCGCGTGCGCTCGGCGAGGAGCCGGCAGAAGCGGCGCGCGGTGGGTTGTTCCGGCGCCGGCGCTAGCTGAGCCAGGCGGCGATCAGGAAGCCGATCGCAGCCGCCGCCGCCAGGCCGACGAGGACGAGATTGGCGGCGAGCAGGATCGCCATGCCGCGAGCTCGTCCCCCTCTGGGCCGCCTGTCACCCGCCTGCGCGTTCTCGTTCCGCCAGTCGACCGCGGACGCGAGCACGCCGGTGATGAACTGGTTCAGGCTGACGCCGTCGCGCTCTGATGCCTTCGC
>JBKOVW010000022.1:0-15791 GCA_046724095.1 Actinomycetota bacterium
CGCGTTGAGAGCCGGCGCGTATTCCGGTCGCACGCGCAGCGCTGCGCGATAGTCGCGCCCGGCCTCGTCGAGCCGCCCCTGCGACCAGTAGAGCTTGCCGAGCTGCGTCTGCGACCATGCGAGCGCCTCGGGCTCGCCGACGGCGGCGTCGACGGCCAGGCGCAGCGCACGTGCAGCTCCCTGCACGTCGCCGAGCAGCTCGCGTGCGTACGACACGCGCGCGTACGAGCTCACGCTCGGCTTGAGCGAAACCATCGTGTCGAAGGTCGTGAACGCCTGCTCGTAGCGGCCGAGCTCGACGAGCGCGTCGCCGACCACGCCGTAGCCCTCCGCCGTCGATGGCGACAGCGCAAGCGCCCGGCGCCCCAGGGCGAGCCCGCGGTGGAAATCGTGGCGCGAAAGGGCGACCGAGCCCAGACCAAGCGTCGCAGGGAGGTCGTCCGGCGCGACGCGCAACGCCCGGTCGTACGCGGCCTCGGCGCGCGCGTAATAGGACGCGTCGCCGGTCTCCCGCGCGCGCTGCGCGAACCGATTGCCGAGCCGGTCGAGCTGGGCGGCGTTCAGCGACGACGCAGACCCGCCTTCGGAGAAGACTCCGCCGAGGAGAAGCGCGGCGGCGGCTACCGCCGCCACCGCGCCCCCGAGCAGGAACCGCAACTTCACGGCTTCTGCTCGCCCTTCGTGTTGTCGAAGCCGCTGAACGGATCAGCCTGGTACGGGAACGTCGTGCTGTACGGGACGTCGTTCGCGTCCACGCCGTCGCCGAGCGGCAGGCTGTGACCGATCAGAGCGCCTCCGACCGCACGCTCCGCGATGTCGATGACGTCGTCCTCGAGGCGCCGCCCGTTCGGCCACCCTGCAAGGTCGCCGCCGAGGACGCCGAGGCGATTGCCCTTACCGACCGGCGCCGTCGGCGCGATGCCGAGGTTCAGCCGGAGCTCGTCGGCATCCGTCGGCCCGGTGTAGTTGAGGTTCGGCTCCTTGAGCCCGGTGAGCAGAACCGAGACGAGGTCGCTGCGGTTCGTCTCTTGGAACGGCCCGAACTGCGGGTACAGCTGGTTCAGCAGGTGGGCGAGGATCGGGCTCGAGTAGTACTGCTCGAACTGCTTGTCCTTGTCCGGCGTCGACGCGTTCCACTTGTCCTTCAACGCCGTCGGGATCAGCACCTCGTTGATCAGCGGGTTCCCGAGCCGCGAGACCTGCACCCACTTCGTCTCCGCCCTGGCCTGCAACCGCTTGGCCTCGACGGTGATCTTCGGGCGCTCCGCGACGGCCCAGACGCCCACGACGTGATTGCCGCCGTTGTCCAACTGAGACAGCGGCACCTGCAACGCGATCGAGTGGACGGCGTAGCCGGCGAAGAAGTCCTTGCCGCCGCCCGTCGCACCCGTCCCGTGGCGAATCGCGACGAGATCGAAGATCGAGCCGATGTCGCCGAAGAACCCGTCGTCCCTCTGGCCTGCGAACACCTTCGAACCGTCGCTCAGGTCGTGAACGCCGGCCGTCGCGAGTGCGTGGTAGTTCGCGGTCGACCGCGGGCCGATGTTGTCGGGCGGCGTCAGCAGCCCGCTGCCCACGACGCGCGACGACTTCCCGTCGAGTCGCGTGACTGTGTACTTCTGCTGCGTGTTCTGGAGGAACGCAACGGGCTCCTGGTTCGTGAACCGGAACCGCCAGGTGACGTCGGGCTTCCCGTCGCCGTTCTTGTCCGCGTACACGACGTAGCGGGCCGACGGCGAGAACGTGTACCAGTTCGGCCCGGCGGCGGGATCCTCGCCCGGGATGTAGTTGGCGATGATCGTCACCGTGTCCGGCCGGTCCGGGCTGCGGAACGCGTATGTGTCCGTGTTGTCCGCTGATGGATCCTCCGAGATCAGCGGGGCTTCCCGATGGCTCGATGCCTGGGCTGCCGAGGGGCTTCCGCCCCGCGACACAAGCGCCGTCACAAGCGCTGCCGAGGCTGCGGCCGCCAGGAGAACGAGTGCCAGCTTTCGCATCGTCCTGTCGCTCCTTTCAGTGGAGACCTGCATGTCGGCGCTGATTCGCGGCGGCGGACGAACCGGTTCGGACCGATGCGCGAATATCCGGCGATGCCACGGTCGTTCGCGCACCTCTCCGACGAAGCCGTCGTCGCGCTCGTCGCGCGCTCCGACCAGGAGGCGCTCGCCGAGCTCTACGACCGCTTCGGGCGGGTCGCGTACGGATTGGCGCTGCGCGTGCTGCGCGACGAGAAGCTCGCCGAGGACGCGGTGCAGGAAGGGTTTCTCGCGGCATGGCGGAACGCGGACCGCTTCATGCCCGAGCGCGCGAAGGCGAGCACGTGGCTCCTCACGTTCGTTCACCGGCGCGCGGTCGACCTCGTCCGCCGCGAGGACCGCCGCCGCGCCGAGCCGCTGCCCGAGACACGCGAGCCTACGCCGAGCGAGTCCGCCGAGGAGGACGCGTGGCTCCGGTTCGAGCGCGAGCGCGTGCAGGCGGCGCTACGACAGCTTCCCGACCAGCAACGCGAGGCGCTCGAGCTCGCCTACTACGGGGGGTTTACGCAGTCCGAGCTCGCGGAGAGGCTCGGGCAACCCATCGGTACGATCAAGAGCAGGATGTTCGCGGGCCTCGCGCGGTTACGCGAGCTGCTCGCGGATCCCAACGGAGAAAGCGCATGGAAGCCAACGCCCTTCACGACCTGACGCCGGCGTATGCCCTCGACGCCCTCGATCCCGACGACGCGCGGGAGTACGAGGCGCACCTCGCGCGCTGTGAGCGCTGCCGCGCCGAGCTCGCATCGCTCTCTGAAGCTGCCGGTGCGCTCGCGTACGCGACCGAAGCGCCTGCGCCGCCAGCCGAGCTCCGCGCGCGCGTCCTCCAGCAAGCGCAGCGCGAGCGTCCCAATGTCGTGCCTTTGCGCTCACGCTGGGTCGCGCCGCTCGCGGCTGCAGCCGCAGTTGCGGCCTGCGCGGCGATCGCGCTCGGCATCTGGGCGGCCTCGCTGCACGGCAAGCTGGATCGGCAGGAGCGGCTGGCCACCGTGCTCGGCGATCCGGCGGCGCAACGGAATGCGCTCGCGGGCAACCGCGGCACGCTCGTGGTCTCCGCGAACGGCGAGGGCGTGTTGATCGTCAAGCGCCTCGTCCCGGCGCCCCAGGGCAAGACGTACCAGGCCTGGGTTTCGCGGGGCGGCGCCCCCCAGCCCGCCGGGACGTTCGAAGGCGGGCCGAAGCACAGCGTGATCCTGCTCGGGCGGCGCGTTCCGCAAGCCGCGAAAGTGCTGGTCACCGTCGAGAAGGACGGCGGCTCCGACACGCCGACGAGCGAGCCACTCCTCACGGTCCAGAACAGCGCCCAGAGCTAAAATCCTGCGCTTGCGCCGCCGTCGGATCCGCAAGCTGCGTCTCCTCGCGCTCGTCCTCATCCTCTTCCTGCTCGGCGTGGCGTCCTTCAGCTTCGGGCTGATCACGGCCGTCGCCGGCCAGATCCCGAACTGCGACCCGCGGCAGGTGCCGCACGAGGTCGACGGCCATATCTACGCGAACGACGACCACACCATCCTCGCGACGCTGCGCGGGGCCGAGAGCCGGATCCTCATCGATAGCGACCAGATCTCGCCGATCATGAAACAGGCGATCGTCGCGATCGAGGACAAGCGCTTCTACGAGCACAACGGCGTCGACCTGCGCGGCATCGCCCGCGCGGTCTGGGCCGACGTCGCGCACAAAGGCGTCGTGCAGGGCGGCTCGACCATCACGCAGCAGTTCGTCAAGAACTCGTGCGTGACGAGCGCGCGGACGATCAGCCGCAAGCTCAAGGAGGCCGCGCTCGCCTGGCAGCTCGAGCAGCACTGGACGAAGCTGCGCATCCTCACCGCCTACCTGAACACGATCTACTTCGGCAACGGCGCCTACGGCATCCAGCGGGCTGCGCAGACGTACTTCAACACGACGGCGTCGCGGCTGACGCTCGCGCAGGCCGCCCTGCTCGCGGGGATCCCGTCCGACCCGAGCCGGTACGACCCGGTCACGAACCCCAAGGCCGCGCGCGCACGCAGGCTCGAGGTGCTGCAGGCGATGCTCTCTCAGGGCGCGATCACGGCGCTCGACCTGAAGCGCGCCAGGGCGGCGCCGCTGCCGCGGGCGCAGGACGTGCACCTCCCGGGCATCCAGGGCCCGGCGCCCTACTTCGTCAACTACGTGAAGCAGCAGCTGATCGAGAAGTACGGGACGCGCCGCGTGTTCGGCGGCGGCCTCGACGTCCAGACGACGATCGACCTCCGCCTGCAGAAGCTCGCGCGCAACGCGATCCAGAGCGTGCTGAAGGAGCCGAACGGCCCGTCCGCCGCGCTCGTGGCGGTGCGGCCGCGCACCGGAGAGATCCTCGCGATGTACGGCGGCGACAACTTCCGGCAGAGCCAGTTCAACCTCGCTGTCCAGGGCGAGCGGCAGCCGGGATCTTCCTTCAAGCCGTTCGTGCTCGCGACGGCGCTGAGGGAAGGCATCTCACCGTCGACGACGTTCCCTTCGAAGCCCGTGAGCATCTTCATCGGCGACAAGTACTGGCCGGTGCACAACTACGAGAACGACTACATCGGCTCGGGCGACCTCGTGACGGCGACCGTGGTCTCGGACAACAGCATCTTCGCCCAGCTGACCAAGCTCGTCGGGCCGGCCAACGTCGCGAAGACGGCGCACCAGGTCGGCATCACCCGGCACCTGAACCCCTACTTCGCCATCGGCCTCGGCGCCGATGCCGTCAGCCCGCTCGAGATGGCGCGTGCGTTCTCGACGTTCGCGAATCAGGGACGTCGCGTCGACGGCAGCATCTTCGGCAACCGGCCGCGCGCGATCGCGCGCGTCTCCAATGCGACCGAGAAGCTCATCGACAACAACCGCCCCGTCTACCGGGCCGCTCTCACTCCCGACCAGGACTCGCTGCTGACGAGCATCCTCGAAGGCGTCGTCCGATCGGGGACGGGGCAGCGCGCCGCCCTGCCGGACCGCGTCGTGGCCGGCAAGACCGGCACGACCGAGAACTACGGCGACGCATGGTTCGTCGGCTACACGCCGCAGCTCGCGACTGCCGTGTGGGTCGGCTATCCCAACAAGCTCAAGCCGATGCTGACGGACTACCACGGCGAGGCGGTCGCAGGTGGGACGTTCCCGGCGGAGATCTGGCGCGTGTTCACGCAGTTCGCACTCGCGGGCACGACGCCGGAGTCCTTCCCAAGCTACTCGTACCCATATTCGACGTCGAAGCGCGTCGTCTGGCGCGACGGCAGGCTTCAGCTCGACAACGGGCTCTGCCGCGAGACCGCGCTCGTCTCGTACTTCGCCGGCCGCGGGCCGACGCACACGGCCAACTGCAAGAAGAACGAGGTCGAAATCCCGCGCGTCGTCGGCATGTCGCTCACGCACGCGAAGCTGCGCCTCGCCGGCCAGCCGCTGACCGCGAACATCGTCTACAAGCCGGCACGGCCGAAGCAGCGGGTCGACCTCGTGCTCGACCAGTTCCCGCGCCGCGGGCACGCCTCTTCGTGGGACACGGTCACGCTCGTGCTCGCGAAGCCCTTGGACGGCGTCGTGCCTCGCGTGACCGGGCTCTCGCTTCCGCAGGCGCGCGGCCGGCTACGCGCGCGCGGCCTCGTGCCCGGGATTGCACGGTTCGCCGACGGGCGCTCAGGGCGGGTCCTCGCGCAGTTCCCCGCGCCTGGGCTTGCCGCGGCGCCGCGCATGCAGGTCAAGCTCGTCGTCGGTCACGGCTAGCGACCGTCACTCCCTCGTCAAGCTCGACGACTGACGTAGGGGCTGCCCGACGCGAGGTAGCGCCAGCTGAGCTCCGTCGCGCGCGTGATGCCGATCCGCGGCGCCGTGACGATCTCCGGCGCAGCTCTGCGCTCGCGCAGCCGGAACGGCGGACGGTCGAGCGGTAAGCCGTCGTGCGCGCGCGTGACGCCGAGCGCCTGGCACAGCTTCCCGGGCCCGGAGCAGAGCTGGCGCAGGTCATCGGTGCCGCGGCGGCGGCGCTGCTCGTCGATGCCGGCGGTCGGCTCGAGCGCCCGGATCAGCGCTGCTTCGGGGACGCGGTCACCACCGCAGACGAGATTCAGGCACCAGTGGATGCCGTACGAGCGGTAGACGTAGGCGTGGCCCGGCGGCCCGAACATCGACTCGTTGCGCGGCGTGCGGCGTCCGCCGTAGCCGTGGCTCGCAGGATCCTCCCGGTCGTACGCCTCGACCTCGACGATGCGCCCGCCGACGCCGTCGACGAGCAGCGTCACGCCGATGAGGTCGGGTGCGACCTCGTGGACGCTGCGCGCGAAGAAGCTACGTCTCAGCAACCGGCTTGCTCGCGTCGTAGCGGGCGAGCGCCGGGAACGCGAGCGCGAGGATCCCGCAGCCGGCGACGCAGAGGATGCCGCCCGAGGCGATAGCCACGGTGAGGTTCGTGGCGCTCGCGAGCGCACCCGCCTCGAGGTTGCCGATCGATGGCGCCGCCGCGACCTGCATGAACTCGATGCCCGAGACACGGCCGAGCATCTCGTTGGGCGTGATGCGGTAGAGCATGACCGAACGGAGGATCGCGCTGATCTGGTCGCCGAAGCCGGCCAGCCCGAGCAGCAGCAGAGCGATCCAGAAGCGGTGCGCGAACGCGAAGGCGAAGATCGCGACGCCCCACAGCGACGCCGACAGGATCACGCCGACGCCCTGCCGTCGCACATGGCGCAGCGGCCCGGACAGCAGCGAGACGAGCAGCGCGCCCGCAGCCGGGGCCATGTACAGGTAGCCGACGAGCGCCGGATCGTGGAAGCGGTCGCTTGCCACAGGTGCGAACAGCGCCGACGGCATCCCGAAGATCATCGCCACCGTGTCCACGAGGAAGAACCCGAGGATCACGGGCTGGTGCCGAACGTACGTGAACCCGGCCTTGATCGACGCCCAGCTCGCGCGCTCCGCGTCCTCGCGCGCTACGAGGCGCGGCAGCAGGAACACTGCGACGAGCGCAGCGACGTACGAGAGTGAGTCGCCGAGGTAGATCCACTTCAGCTCGACGAACTTGAGCAGGACGCCCGCGACGCCGGGGCCCGCGACGGCGCCGAGCTGCGACGTGACGCTGTTGAGGGCCGAGGCGGAAATGAAGTTCGCCTCGTCGACGAGCTGCGGCGTCATCGAGCGCTGCGCGCCCGCCCCGATGCTGAACGACGAAGAGATGACGAGCTGCGATGCGTACAGCGCCCAGACGTGCGGGTCGTGCAGCGTCGCGTTCAGCGCGAGACCGAGGCTGCCGGTGACCATCCCGAGCTGCTGGACGAGCATCAACCGCCTCCGATCGACAACGTCCGCAATCGCTCCGCCGATCACCGTGAGGGTGAGCAGAGGCACGAGATGGGTCAGCGAGATCAGTCCGACGGCGAGCTTCGAGCCGGTCAGCTGGTACATCTGGTACGCGAGCGCGACCTCCGCGATCTCGGTGCCGATGAAGGAGACGCCCTGGCCGAACCAGAGGCGCCGGAACGCGGGGTAGCGGCGCAGCGGCGTCAGGTCGAGCGCGAGGCGCGCCATGAAGCCGCGGCGTTCCGCGGCGGCGACCCCGGGCTCGTCCGTCAAAAGAGCTTGTTCTCGTCCGGAGCTCTCGTGCTCGCCTCGAGCAGGCGCCGTGCGCGGCGTCCGAGGTCGCCGAGGTCGACCCGGCCGGCCTGCGTCTGCTCGGCGAGGCGCTCCGCCAGGTCGAGCGCCTCGTCGACGAGCGCCGAGTTGGCCGCCGTGTCGTGTCCCATGTCGTGCAGGATCGTCCGCTCGGTCCGAGAGGCGATGATCGGGTCGGGGACGCCCTCGATCCACACGCGTGTGCGCCTGCCGTGTCCGCGCTCCCCCTCGGGGAGTGGCTCGAGTGCGTAGATCCGGTCCGCGCGTGCGTACTTGCCGAATCCCAGGAAGATCATGCGCGGCGGGTCAGCCATGACCCGATTATCTCGTCCCGGAGGGACGAGTCTTAGGGACTGTCCCTAAGACACGTCCGTTTCGACGTGCGGTTGCGGCGCCGCCGCCGGTACAGTCGGCGCGGCGACCTCCGGCGTGGGCTGCTCGCGCTCGTGCTGCGGGATGCGGAACGCCGTCACGACGGCAAGCCCCGCCCAGAGCAGGTCCCAGCCGCCAAAGACGTCGCTCCTGTTGTCCCAGAACACCCGCAGCGTGTCGGTGGAGAAGATCGGCAGCGAGAGCCCGACGTTGCCGAGGACGTCCTGGCCGACCCACACGAACGCGAGGTACTTCCCGAGCACGATCCCGCCAAGTGCGAGGACGACCGCGACGAACTGGAACGGCAGCCCGCGCTTGCCTTGCGCACCGAAGACGACGGCGGTGCCGACGATGAACCCGATGCCCCACGCCGCGAAGCCGATCTCGTAGTCGGTCCACTTGACGATGAGCCCCCAGGCAATCCCGCCCACGACCGCGGCGCCGAGCCCGGCGAGCGCAGCTGTCAGAGCGGTGCCGGAACGCTCCTCACGAAAGCTGCCCATGACTCCCTCTTCGTCGCCAACACGTCGAAACTTGAGCGTTACTCGAAGAACGTGTCCTCGTGGCTGTACGCAGGCGCGCAGCAGCACAGGAAGCGCAGCGGCGAGGCGGCAACGATCTCGTGCCACGCGCCGGCGGGAATCAGCGCTGCGTCGCCGACTCGGATGCGCCGGCGCTCCCCGTCGATCTCGAGGTCGCCTTCGCCTTCCAGGACGAGGTAGATCTCCTCGCTCGCGCGGTGGTAGTGCCGCTGCGTCGACTGGCCCGGCGCCAACGTCGCCTCGGCGAGGCTCTGCAGCGACGTGTGGTGGTACTCCCGGATCGTCGAGCCGTCCTTCGTCGTGAACGCGTCCAGCTCGCCGCGCGCGGCGACGCGCATCACGAGACGGCCGCGCGCAGCACCTCGACGACGCGTTCCTGATCGTCCGCCTCGATCTGCGTGAAGAACGGGAGCGCCATGGTGCGGCGAGCGGTCGCCTCCGCGACGGGGCAAAGGCCCTCCGCGAAGCCGTAACGCTCGCGCATGTACGGCTGCAGGTGGATGCAGGGAACGTATTCCGCAGTCGCGACGCCCTCCGCACGGAGTGCATCCATCACCGCGTCGCGGTCGACTGCGGGGTCCAGCTTCACCACGTAGACGAACCACGAGCGGCGGCGCTCGTCGTCGTCGGGCGCGGGCGGCTCGACGCCCTCGACGCCGGCGAGGAGCTCGCGGTATCGCTCGGCTGCGTTGCCCCGAAGCTCGAGGATCCGGTCGAGCTTCTCCAGCTGTCCGAGGCCGATCGCCGCCTGGACGTCGGTCCAGCGGTAGTTCAGCCCGAGGCGCACGTGGTGGAACCAGCCGCCTCCGCCGTCGTAGGAGCGGCCCTGGTTGCGCAGGCTGCACAGCTGACGCCACACGTCCTCGGAGTGCGTCGTCACGACGCCGCCCTCGCCGGTGGCCATCTGCTTGTTCGGATAGAAGGCGAACACCGCCGAAGGGCCGTGCGAGCCGAGCGGCGCGCCACGGTACTCCGCGCCCAGCGACTCGCATGCGTCCTCGATGAGGGTCAGCCCGCGGCGCTCCGCGAGCGCGCGCAGCGGATCGAGGTCACACGGGAACCCGAACATGTCGACGGCGACGATCGCCCGCGTCCGCTCAGTGATGGCCGCCTCGACCGCGGCGGGATCGAGGTTGAGCGTGACGGGGTCGACGTCGGCGAAGACCGGCGTCGCGCCCTCGAGGAGGAAGCAGTTCGCCGAGGAGACGAACGACAGCGGCGACGTGATCACCTCGTCGCCCGGCCCGAGGCCGGCGATGTGGCACAGCAGGTGCAGTCCCGCGGTCCCGCTCGACACTGCTGCGGCGTAGGGCGCGCCGACCCGGTCTGCTACTTCCTGCTCGAACCGCTCGATCCAGGGACCGAGCGACAGGCGCCCGGACCGCAGCACTTCGAGCACGAGCTCCTCCTCGCGCTCGTCGAGCCACGGTCGCGACAAAGGTATGTCGCGTATGGCTTCCGTCACGCCTGCGCGCGCGCCGGCTCTGTCGTCGCGTACTCGAGCCAGTGCGACCAGCGCTCGCTCTGACCTCGCACGGTGTCGAGGTACGCCTTCTGGATCGCGAGCGTCACCGGGCCGGGTGGCCCGATCACCTGGTCGTCGACCTCGCGGAGCGGCGTCACCTCAGCCGCCGTGCCCGTCATGAACACCTCGTCTGCGAGGTAGAGATCGGTTCGGATCAACTGCTTCTCGACGACGGTGTGCCCGAGGTCCTGCGCGATCTGAATGATCGTGTCCCGCGTGATGCCGGGCAGGATCGAGGCCGACAGGTCCGGCGTGTAGATCGTGCCGTCCTTGACGAGGAAGAGGTTCTCGCCGGAACCGTCCGCGACGTAGCCCTCGTCGGTGAGCAGGATCGCCTCGTCGTAGCCGGCCCGGTTCGCCTCCATCACGGCGAGCATCGAGTTGAGGTAGATGCCGGTCGCCTTGGCGACGTGCGGAATGACGTTCGGCCCGATCCGCGTCCACGACGAGATCTTCACGCGGATGCCGTTCTCCATTCCTTCGGCGCCGAGGTAGGTCCCCCACGGCCAGCTCATGATCGCGACGTCGACGGGATTGCCCGCCGCGGCGACACCGAGCTCGCCGTAGCCGAAGAAGGCAATCGGCCGGAGATAGCATTCCCGCACGCCGTTCGCCCCGATCAGCTCCATGCAGGCGGAGCGCAGCTCGTCGATCGTGTAGCCCAGATCCATGTTCAGCAGCCGCGCGGAGTTGTGCAGACGCTGCAGGTGGTCGGTCAGCCTGAAGACGGCGCTGCCCTTCGGCGTCTCATACGCCCGAATTCCCTCGAACACGCCGGAGCCGTAGTGCAACCCGTGCGTGCCGACGTGGACTTTGGCGTCGGCCCAGTCGATGAGCTCGCCGTTCATCCAGATCTTCTCGAGTTCCTGCATGGGGACTCTCCTTTAGCGGAGGCTGGGCCGGTAAACGGATTCTATCCGGGGGCTCGGCCCTCAGAATCCCTCGATCTGGTCGAAGCGGCTCAGAAAGTGCGGTTTGCGATCGCAACCGCTTCCAGGCGCGAGTGCGCCCCCACCGCGCGCAGCACGTGGCGAACGTGATTTCGGACCGTCTCGGGGCTGAGGTGCAACTCGTCGGCGATCTGCTTCGTGGAACGCCCCCGCTCGAGGAGCTCGAGCACCTCGGCCTGGCGCGGCGTCAGATTGAGCTGCGGATGCGCGTGCGGCTCCTCGACGATGTCCGAGACTTGCCCGAACACCCCGACCACGTGCTCTCCGTCATAAACCGGCACCGAAGTGATCTCGACGCCGACGCGGCGGCCATCGCGGTCGATGATCATCACGCCCGCATCGGTCGCCGAGGTGCCCCCGACGATCTTCCGGGCAAACAGCTCGCGAGCCCGACGCGTGTTCTCGGGCGCAACCACCGAGGTGAACTGGCGGCCGACGACATCGCCGACGATGCGACGAGCCGCCTGATTGACCCACCGAACGGTGCCCTTCGGCTCGATCAGGTAACTCGGCACGTTGACGTGCTCGAGCACCTCTTCGAGATCGAGCGAGTCGAGCGCTGTCACGGAGGAAGTCACCTCCGGCGGCGGCGCTCGTCGAGGGACGCGTTGAGCTCGGCGGACACGATCATGACCCGACCGACGAGCACGAGTGAGAACAGCAAGGCGGCCGCAATCCCGAGCGCTCCGTATGTGTCCGAGTGGCCCTTGACCAGACGCGTCGTGATGTACACATTGAACACGTTCACGAATAACAATCCCACACCGAAGAGCACGGAGCCCGGGACGAGCGCCGTCCAGTGCGCATCCCGATGTGGAAGCCGCATCGAGACGACGAGCCAGGCGCCGCCGACCAGCACGAGATAGGCAGCGAGCGCGGCCGCCCCGCCGAGCTGGTCGTGACGGCGGATCCAGCCGACCACCTCGACTACGGCGAACAGGCACGCGATCGCAGCCAGTAGCGTCGCGACGCCCCGCGGTGCCAGGCGAACGCCGCGCGCCGAGCCCTGCCAGACGAGCGCGTGCACCTTCGCGAGCGCGCGGTACAGCGTCGTCGTCGCGTAGAGCACCGCGGGAATCATCAGGACGAAAACCACGCCACGCGCGCGGCCCGAGGCGGCGGACGCGACCTCGCTGGCGATCAGGCCGTGGAGCCCGGCGTCCCGCGCCACTTTAGCCGGGCTCTCGTCGGTTGCCCCTGCGTACAGCCCGAGCCCGGAGACGAGCAACAGCACCGTCGGCAGCAGCAGGACGAACAGCCGGTAGGCCAGCGCACCCGCGAGCAGGGCGCCGCCGATGTCCGAGTCGCGCTCGACGACCGTGAAGCCGATGTCGACCACGGAGTGCCGGGCGCGTGCAGCCTGGACGTGCTCACGCAAGACGTGCGCGCGCTGCATCCACCGTGCGACCCGGCCGGCCGCGGTGGGCTGGACGTCCACCTCGAGCCGTGGTCGCGAGCGCCGCTCCGGCATCTCAGCCTGCGACCTCGATCTCGGCGGGGAGCTGAGCGATCCTGACCTCGCCACTGAGCTCGTACGCCACTCGGCGATCGAAGTAGACGTAGACCGTCGTGATGGCTACGAGCGGCATCGTCAACGCGTAGACGATGCCTGCGATGAGGTTGACGAGCCAGAACGGCGCCCCCGTCCCGAAAATGAGCGCCACGCCGACGAGCGGGCCGGCGACGAAGGCAAGCACTGCGCCGACGACGATCAGTGACGCGACTTTGAACCAGCTGCCGCGCACGAGGCGCCTACTGCGTCGCAATCCGCCGAGGGCCGAGAGCCGCTCGAGCTCGATGCTGGGAGCGAGCAGCGCCCACAGTCCTGCAAGCCACACCGCGAACGGCGACAGGTAGATCGAGCCGGCCAGCAGCGACACGACCGGCGTGACGAAGACGAGCGCGACGAGCAGCGGCCGGATGCTGTCTCGCGCCAGCAGGTAGGCGCTCACGGGGCCAATCGGCCGTCCCTGGTCGAGCTCGACGAGCGCGCGCGCCGTCGCCGCCTGGACGAGGCCCAGACCGAGCAGCGTGAGCGCCGTCCCGATCGCGAGCACGAAGAAGGCGACGACGTTGTCGCTCTCCCTTCCGCTCTCGATCCCGAGGAAGCCGGTGCCGTGCAGGAGCAGGGACTGCAGCAGGACGACGAGGAGCGAGATCGGGATGAAGAGGAGTCCGATGCCCACGACGAGACGGAGCTGCGCGACGTAAATCCGCGCCGACGCTGCGAGCGTCTGTCCCCAGGCACGCCGGTGCGCAAGCCGGAACGGCGCCGTCGGACGCCAGGACGTCCGCGACAGGACGTAGATCAGCAGCAAGACGAGCGCGCCTGTCACGAGGATGAACGGCAGTGGACGATGCACGAGCCGGACGAGCGCCGACGAGCCGCTGCCGATCGCGCGACAGAAGAAGTCCGTCGCGGAGGTGCCGAACACGCTGGCGCTGGGAACCGCGTAGCTCCGGTCCCGCCAGTCCGCCGACCACTGGATCGGCTCCGTCCACTGCGTCTTGAGATTGGGACCGGTTGGTCCGTTGAAGAACGAGGGCTGCAGCTCACCCCAGCGGCCCTCGTACGCGATCCACGGAAACTGCGTGCGCGCTTGCGCCGGGTCGCTCGGGATGGTGGCCACGACGGGGCGAAGGTCATGGTGCGGCCCGGTCGTGTTGTCGCAGCCGACCCCCTGGCTCGCCGAGCTCCCGAGGAACAGGCCCGCGCCGAAGAAGTTCGCGTGCGAGCCGGCGGCGGGGTACACCACCGGGTGGGTGCCGCCGACACGCTCGAGCTTCGCCGCGCCCCAGTCCGCTTTCTCAGCCCCCTCGTGCTGGCTGTAGCCCACGCTCGTAGGAGGCTTCGAGAGTGCCTCATGGGCGTCCTTCGCGTCGAAGACGAGCTGGATCATCTCCCAGTCGCCTTCGTGCAGGTTGTTCCAGTCGTTGTACGCGTAGAAGAGCCAGTACTGCAGCGCAAGGCGGCCGGGGTGCAACGGATCGGCTGCCACATGGGCGTACACCGTCGGCTTGTGTCCTTCGCTGACCCGCCGCGCCCACCGCTCGTAGTCGCAACCGGGCTCGAGCGCGCTCCCGGGAAAGTCGAGGTGGTACTGGTACAGGCCCTTCGCGAGGTCCTGTGCGGTCGGGGCGATCTTGACGAGATCGTTGGCGCTCCACGGGCCTCTGAGCGCGACCGTCGGCTCGCCGAAGAGCGCGTTCACGTCCATTGGCTCGTAGGGCTCGCCGGGACCGCACTCCTTGTCCTGGGAGACGAGCCTGACGACGGGTGCATACCGTTCGGCGAGCGCTTTCTGGTCGCTGGGCGCGCCAAGTGCGACCGCGGGGAAGGCGAGCGCGGCGGCCGCTAGCAGCGGGATCAGCGACTTGGGCGGCACCTGCGTCAGCCTTCCGCCCGGGAGACGAAGAGGTCAAGTCCGAGGCTGTGAGAGAGGTCCGCCGCAACGAGCTGTCCGCGAACGCTGTTCCCGGCGGTGTCGAGGCGCGGCGCGAATGTTCCGAGGCCGCCCTTCCCCGGAGCGACGGTGACGATGCCGCCTCCGATTCCGCTCTTCCCGGGCAAGCCGACGTCGTAGAGCCAGTCGCCCGATGTCTCGTACAGCCCGGCCGTGGCCATCACGGCAAGAGTGCGACGACAGGCATCCGCGCTCACGACACGCGCGGCGCTGACGGGGTTGACGCCCGCATCGGCCAGCGTCGCGCCCATCACCGCCAGATCTCGTGCCGTTACATTCAACGAGCACTGCCTCGTGTAGAGGTCGAGCGCCTCGACCGGGTCGGAGTACAGGCGGCCGTAGCTCTGGAGCAGCCGGGCAATGCTCGCGTTCCGCTGGTTCGCCCGCGACGCGGACTCGTAGATCTCGGCGTTCAGCGACAGCTCGCGCCCTGCAAACGCGGACAGGCCGCTTTGGATGAACGTCCACTTGCTCTCCCCGCTCTCACCGGGGACGAGGCTGGTCGTCGCGATCGCGCCCGCGTTCACCATCGGGTTCGTCCGGCCACCCTCTCCCCGCTCGATCGCGGCCAGCGAGTTGAACGGCAGGCCGGTGCTGTTGACGCCGAGCCGCTCCTTCGCCGGCAGCGGGCCCAGGAGCTCGCACACGAGCGCGAACACGAACGGCTTCGACACGCTCATGAGCGAGAAGTCGACCCCTGCGTCGCCGACTGCGTACACGCGTCCGCTGTTCGCGACGACGCAAATACCGAACAGGTCCGGGTCGACACGCGTCAGCGCCGGGTACACATCCGAGCTCGCCCCCTCGCTGTTCGCGCGGTAGCGCTCGTACGCTGCGTCGACCAGGCGCTGCACGAGCTCCGGCTGGGGAAGCCTCCCGGTCGAGACGAATGCGGCGCCGTCGATCACGTCAGAACGACCAGAACACGGGGACGAGCAGCACGGCGACGACGCCGTAGAGAGCGAGCAGCGGCAGGCCGAGCTTCCAGTAGTCGGAGAAGCGGTAGCCGCCCGGCTCCATCACCATCAGGTTTGCAGGCGTCGCGACCGGTGTGAGCAGCGCGGCAGCGGCCGAAACGACCACGCACATCAGCACCGGACGCGCCGAAACATCGACGTCCTGCGCCGCCTGCAGCGCGATCGGGATGACGATCAACGCCGTCGCCAGGTTGCTGATGAGCTGTCCGAGCGCTGCGGTCAGGAGAAAGAGACCGGCCAAGAGCGCGTAGGGGCTGCTCTGGCCGACCACGTCGACGAGCGCGTCCGCGAGGTCTCGCGCGGCGCCGGTCTCGATCATCGCCGTCGACA
>JBKOVW010000024.1:0-5091 GCA_046724095.1 Actinomycetota bacterium
CGAGACGGCTTACCGGATGCTGGCGACGAAAGCGGCCCTACGCGAGGGCGAATGGGTGCTGGTGTGGGGCATCGGCAGCGGCGTCTCCACGGCATGCCTCGCGATCGCGAAGGCGCTCGGTGCGCACGTGATCGTCACCTCGGGCAGCGCGCAGAAACTCGACCGGGCGCGGGAGCTCGGCGCCGACGCCGGGTTGAATCACGATGCGGACGACGTGCCGGCCGCGGTCAAGGAGCTGACCGGCGGCGGCGCGCACGTCGTCGTCGACCACGTCGGCCAGGCCACGTGGCAGCGCTCGCTGGCCGCCGCGCGTGCCGACGGCCGGGTTTGCGTCTGCGGCGCGACGAGCGGGCCGAACCCGCCCGCGCAGCTTCACCGCATCTGGTGGAAGCAGCTGACGGTCTACGGCTCGACGATGGGTTCCCGCGCCGACTTCGAGGCGGTGTACGAACTGGTCACGCAGGGGCGCGCGGTGCCAGTCATCGACCATGTCTTTCCGCTCGCCGAGGCCGCGCGCGCACACGAACGGCTCGAAGCCGGCGAGCAACTCGGGAAGATCGTGCTGAGAATTCCGGGCTAGCCGCGTCTAGTCGCGGTCCAGCTCACATTGCCGGTGTCACACGCCCCGGATTGCAGTTCGAATGTCCCGTTCGCAACGCCCCCGGTGTGAATCGCGCCGCGCAGCTTGAGCGTGACGCCGTCGCCGCCCTGTTCGTCCACAGCGAAGGTGTTGCCCGGTTGCACACCGAACGGCCCCGACTCTGCGAGCTGGATCCGCGTGCTCGTTCCGGACGGACACTGCCCGTGGAAGTCGACCGTCAGGCTCGAGAGCGTCTTCAGGTCGGACGCGAGTTGAAAGCCGACCACGTCGCCCCGATACGCGCCGCCGACGAGACCGACCGGCGGGCCCCCTTTTGTGCGGTGGACGATCTCGCAGTCGCGGCTGACGCGTCCGGCGGAGCTCGTGTAGACGACGTCACGTCCGCGTCCGCAGCTGAACCGGTCCGCCCCCGGACCGCCGGCGAGCTTGTCGTCGCCAGGTCCGCCGAAAAGGCGATCGTTCCCGGCACTGCCGTACAGGCGATCGTCCCCCGCGCGCCCGTAAAGCGAGTCGTTCCCTCCGAGCCCCTCGAGAATGTCGGCGCGGCCGCCGCCACGCAGGACGTCGCGGCCCTCGGTTCCCTTGACGATTCGGGCCGTCCGCGTCGTCCCATGAGACTGCGGCCAAGCTGCGCCCGCCAGCGCGAGCATTGCGGCCGCAAGCGCGAGCACGACACCGGCCAGCCGCCTGTCGGCGCGCGAGCTGACCATCTCGGTTGGAGCCTAGCGCTCGCGCTAGCCGATGCCCAGGATGAACTTGGCGTCGTCGGACATCCGCTCGGGGGTCCACGGCGGATCCCACGTGAGCTCGATGTCGACGTCCTCGACGCCGGGCACCTCGCGCGCGACGCGGTTGATGTCCTCCTGGATCATCGGACCGGCCGGACAGCCCATCGACGTCAGGCTGTGCGTGACCTTCACCGTCCGGCCCTGCACGTCGACGTCGTACAGCAGCCCCAGCTCGACGATGTCCATCCCGAGCTCGGGGTCCTCGACCTGGCGTAGCGCCTCGTAGACCTCTTCACGCGTCGGCATACGCCCTCGAGTCTAGCCGCGTCGTTAGTGCCTACCCCCGCGCAACGACGAAGGTCGAGTCGACGACCGGACGCTGCGGCTTCCCGGCTCCGAGCGGCACCACCGTCCAGCGGTACCGCCCCTTGTGGAACGCGAAGCTCTTCGGCAGGACGAGCCGCGCCGTCGCCGTCCTGACGACGAGGACACTCCGGCCGTTGCGGAAGAAACGGATTCGGTAACCGGTCGAACCGGGCACGGGGGGCCAGCTCCACACGCGCGACGGCACGAACCCCGCCGGTGGGCGCGCGGGCTTCTTCGCGCTACGCCGGTGCACGGGTGCGGCCGGCTTGGGCTTCACCCGCGGTTTTGTCGCGACGGGCTTCTTCGCCCCGCTCCGCTGCACAGGAGCGGCCGGCTTGGGCTTCACCCGCGGCTTCGTTGCGGCGGGCTTCTTCGCGGGTGTCTTCGGTTTGGCGGGCGCAGCAGGCGGCTTGACCGGGTTGCCTGCCGCAGGCGGAGACGCCGACGTCGGGCCCACGAGCCGGGGCTGCTGCGAGTCGCGCCGCGCCCACGCGACGCCGATCAGCACCGCGAGCACGACGACGGCGACCGCGACGGCCACCCGGCCCCAACGCCGCCGTTTCGGCGCCTCGATTCGAGCAGGTGGCTCGTCCGCTACCGGGGGCAGGGGCTCCGCGCGCAAGCGGGCAAGGAGGTCGTCCCAGTCTTCCCTCGGCCGCTCGAGAGCAAGGTCCTGGACAAGCGGTGGCTCGTCGGCCAGCTGCTCGCGAGCCCGCTGTGCCTCCTCGGGCGGTGCGACCAGCACCAACTCGGGGCTCAGCGGCTCCGGAGGCGGCATCGCGTTAGGGTAACGGCAGGGCTGTACGGAGGCTCTAGTACCCGAGCAGCCGCACTTCCTCGCGCCGTTCGCGCGCGAAGAAGTGGATCCCGTCGGTGAAGCGCACCCAGTTGCAGCGCGTGCACATGACGAGCGAGTGCGTGCGCGCCGAGTCGGCGAGGAAGCGCACGCCGCGCAGGAGGTCACCGTTCGAGACGCCGGTGGCCGCGACGATCACCTCACCCGGAGCGAGCTCCTCGGTCGTGAAGACACGGCCGGGATCCTCGATGCCGAGCTCGCGCGCCTGCTCGATCTCGCGACGGGACGTCGGCCAGAGCTGCGCCTGCACCTCGCCCCCGAGGCAACGGAGTGCCGCCGCGGACATGACGGCCTGCCGGGTGCCTCCGATGCCGACGGCGAGATGGTCGTTCGTGCCGCGGATCGCCGCCGAGATCGACGCCGTCACCGTCCCGTCCTGGATCAGCTTGATCCGCGCGCCCGAGGCGCGGATGTCCTCGATCAGGTCGTGGTGGCGGGGACGGTCGAGCACGATCGTCGTGATGTCGTTTGGACGCCGGCCGAACGCGTCCGCGATCGCCTGCACGTTCTCGCCCATCGGCTTGAGCAGGTCGATCGAGCCCCGCGCGAGCGGGCCGACCGCCATCTTGCGCATGTACATGTCCGGCAGGTTCAGAAGCGAGTCGCGCTCGCCGACGGCGATCATCGACATCGCCCCGTTGCCGCCGCGTGCGACGACGCCGCGGCCCTCGAGCGGATCGAGCGCGAGGTCGGCCTGCTCGCCGCCGGCGCCGATGCTCCCGCCGACGTGCAGCGGCGACTCCTCGTCCGTCGAGCCGATCACGACGCGGCCGTCGATCGGGAAGTCGCCGAGCATCCGGTGCATCGCCTCGGCGGCGTCGCGCTCCGCGCCCTCCTGATCGGCGCGGCCGAGCCACCGCGCCGCGGTCAACGCGGCCCCTTCCGTCACGCGCACGTACTGCTCGCACAGGCAGAGCCGCGAGACCGGCGCGGACGGAGCCGCCGCCTCGACCGACGTCTCTTCGACCGTCTCGGCCATCAGACCCGTTGTACCTGCTCGGCGCTCGCGAGCACCAGCTCGAGCACCGCGTCGATCGCGTCCCGCATGTCGGTGTTGGTGATCACCGGCACGCGGTGCCGGCGCGCCCGGCGGAGGATGTGCTCCTGGATGCGGCGGATGTCGTCGAGCCGCTCGATGTACTTCTGGTGGGGACGCAAACCGTCGAGCCCGGCGTCGCGGACCATGAAGTGCGTGCTGTGCTCCTCCTCGTCCTCGATCGCGAGCACGCACTGCACGACGAGCGCGCCGTCGATGCGCGGCAGCATCCCGGGCACGAGGTGCACGCCCTCGAGCACCATCGACCACCCCTCCTCGAGTGCGCGCTCGATCGACGCGCGGACGCCGACGAGCACATTGCGGGTCTGCTCCAGGAACCCTGCGATGACCGGATCGTCCGCCTGCTCGGGCTCGCGGAGACCGGCCGCGGCCTCGAAGCTCGAGTAGTGGATCGACGGCATGAACTCCTGCGAGAAGAACGCGCGCATGGTCTGCCGGACGAAGTCCGTCGACGTCACGCGCGTGATGCCGAGGCGATAGGCCGACTCCGTCGCGACCGTCGACTTGCCTGTGCCCGTCGCGCCCCCGACGAGGACGATCACCGGCAGATCGAGCTCCTGCAGCTCCTGGAGGCGCCGGAGCCTGTCGACGGCACGCGAGCCCTCCGCCTCGCCGAGCACCGCCACCGCCAGCTGCTCGAATCGATCGAGCTCGACGCTCTGCTCGTTTCGTTCGGCGAGGTCCTGCTCGATCCGCTTCGCGAGCTCGTAGGCCCGGCCGATCGGGACGCCGACGGCGACGAGCGCGCGGGACATGAGCCCTTTCGAGTACGGCTGGTGCTCGTTCCCGAGCGGCAGCGGCTCGGCGTGCCGTGGATGGCTCATGCGTGGGCCCTTGCAGGGATGAGGTCGAGGATCGCCTGGTCGAGGCCGTCGCAGACGACCTCGTTCTCCGCGAACACGACTTCGACGCCGCGCTTCAGCGCCGCCTCCGCCACGAGGTCGATCGCTGCGGCCTTGATCTCGACGAGATAGACGTCTGCATCGACGCGGGCGAGATCCTCGCTCAGCAGCGGCCGGTTCGCCAGGTTTCGCGAGACGCCGACGATCTCGGCGTCGAGGCCATCGGTCACCGCCGGGCCCGTCGTGAAGACCGCGACGCGCCGTCCGTGCAGCGGCGTCACCGGGCGCAAGCGGAGGTCGGCCGTGAGCACGCGGACGTCTTTGATCTCGCGGATGGCGCCGACGTCGCCGCCGCCGACGAGCACGACGAGGTCGGAGACGAGCACACGATAGGGGTTCAGATTGGCCGTTGGGTCCTGTCCCGTGCCTGACACCAGGATGCGCGCATCCGTGTCGACAGGCGGGATTGCGGCACCGCTCCCGTCGAAGACGACCACGTCCGGTTCGCGCTCGGCCGCCAGAGCCGCCCCCTCCGCCACGTTCGACATCACCACTCCGCCCGCGAGCCCCCCGCCCGCGCGACGGCAGCCGACCGTCACGACGCCCGTCAGCGCCGCCGTCTCGAGATAGTCGGACGCCGC